>NZ_JBPCPN010000024.1:0-120952 GCF_050999135.1 Candidatus Dormiibacter sp.
ATACTGGGGTTGGCCATCGGCTTGTCCTCCTCAGGGGTGTGGTAGTTCCTGAAAGGATGACCGATGGTCGTCTTCTTATCGGGGGGTGCTCAGCGCCCCTCGTACACCACGTGCCTGGACACTAACCTGGCGGGTGGCGGCTTATGGCACAAGCGGGCGGCGCTCTTGGCCACCTTGTATTTCCTGCGCCGAGGCGAGACAGCCCAGACACACAGGCTTGTCGAAGCAATGGTCAAAGAAGAGCACGACCTTCTGCAGAAGGCGGTTGGCTGGATGGTGCGCGAAATGGGCAAGGTGGACGCAGGTTTGCTGGAGCACTTCCTACGTGAACACGCGCCGAGGATGCCGCGGACCATGCTCCGCTACGCGATCGAGCGCTTGCCTGAAGACCAACGGCGCCAACACCTGTCGGCGCGGCGTGTGGCTGCGGCTGTCCGCGCGTCGACAGCCTAGCTCAGGCTGTCGAGCAGACGCCAGGTCCGCTCCGCCATCCCCGACCACGTGAAGCGCTCGGCCCTGGCCCTACCTGCGATGCTCAGCCGCCGGCGCAGATCTGCGTCCAGGAGCAGCCGCTCAAGGCACTCAGCGATCGCCTCTGGCTGAAGTGGATCCACAGTCAGTGCCGCCTCTCCGGCAACTTCGGGCAAGGAGCCGGAGTTGCTGACCAGAGCCGGCAGACCGGCTTCCAAAGCTTCCAGAAGCGGCAGGCCGAAACCCTCGTACAGGCTGGGATAAGCGAGCACTGAGGCATTGCGGTAGAGCGCTTGAAGAGCGGCGTCGTCCACGTGACCCAGGAGGTGCACCCCGGGCTCGAGGGCCAGTCGCTGGGGTAAGTCTCCGTAGCCCCAGCCAGGTCCTCCGGCTATCACCAGCGGCACCTTCACGCCGCGAGTCTTGAGCAGGCGGTAGGCGGCCAGCAGACCGTGATAGTTCTTGCGTGGCTCAACGGTGCCCACCGCCAGCAGGAAGCCCGGTTCAAGACCGCTGGGCAGCCGTCCGGGGTTGGCGCCGGCGGGCCGGCCGCCGAGGCCGATAGCATGCACGCGCTTCTCCAGCCCGAGCAGCGGGTAGTGCTCCAACAGGTCCCGGCGCGTCGCCTCCGAAGGCGTGAGCACCAGCGCTGCTCGGCGCAGAGCCGGCAGCAGCAAGCTGCCGAGGTAGGCGCGCTGCTGCCACGGAACCTCCTCCGGGCGGATCCGGAAGGCCAGATCATGCACCAGGAAGGCGGCGGCCGGAGCCTGGCGATGGCGCAGCGCCGGCGGCCAGTAGGGGTAGAGCATGCAGTCAAGGCCGGCGGCGGCTTCTGCGCCCCGCAGCCAGAGCTTGTTGGCCAGCTCGTGCCGGTGGGGCGAGAGCCGATGCTGGCAATCGGTCGCATCCAACCCGGCTACAGGTTCGCGACTGGAGAAGAGGGTCAGCTGACGCGCCCCCCGCTGGGCGATCAGCTCCCGCGTCAACTCCACCGACGCCGTCACCATGCCTACACGCCGACGCCAGCAGGCGGTGAGATCGACGCCGAGGCGCTCTACCACGCCTGCTGGGAAGGCGGGGCCGCCCCCCGCATACCCCTTCCCAAATGCAGTACGGCCTGACATCTCGAAGCCTCGGTCGGAGAGCGGCCCGAGCTCAGAGGATCTCGGCGTAGCGCCTGAAGACCTCCTCCAGGTCTGGCGGCGGCTTCAAGGCATGACCCGCGAGCGCTTGGAAGAGAGTCAGGATGTGCTTGACACCTGCCAAATTGACGCCTTTCTCGCGGGTCAGGTGCTGAATCACCTGCAGCTTGCGAATGTCGCGCTGCGAGTAGCGACGACGATTCGTGGTGGTTCGGAACGGAAGCACGAGGCCGACATCCTCGTAAAGCATCAACGTGCGCGGGTGCGTTTCCAAGATCTCGGAAGCCACGCTGATCGTATAAAGCGGCTTGTCGAGGTCGAAGCCTCCACCTCTGAACTGGCCGCTGACCACGCTCATGTCTCCCGAAGCCAGCCTTCGATCGAGCTTGACAGACGGTTAGGCGTGGTCTGGCTCTTGATCAGATAGTCCAGGGCGCCCAGCTTGAGACCACGCTCCCTCAGATCACTCTCGCTGTAGTTGGACAGGATCACCACCGGCACCTGACGCGTGCGTTCGGACTCTCGCAGACGTTCCAAGACTTCCAGGCCGTCCATCGCCGGGAGACGGATGTCAAGGAAGATGAGATCTGGCGGGCGCTCTTCGGCCAGCCGCAGGCCTTGGAGTCCGTCCTTGGCCATGACTACCCGGTAGCCGTCAAGCTCTAGCTTGAGCCTGTACATCTCGGCCACCATCGGGTCATCCTCTACATAAAGGACTGTGACCTCATCGCCGGAATGGTGAGTATCTTCAGCCTCTGCCATCTGCCAGTCATACTATCGCGTTATCCTCGTCTTCCAACGCAGTTTTCCGTTGCCTTCGATGCCGAGAACCTGCCTGCCAGAGCGTCTCCAAATCGTAATAGGAGCGCTCGCCGGGCAGAAACACATGGGCGAGTACCGAGTCGAAGTCGAGCAGAATCCAGCCCGCCGCCGCGTCCAGCCCGCTGGCGGAGAGAGGCCGGATTCGCTTCTCCCGGGCCTGGTCGATCATCTCCTCGGCGATCGCGCGAAGCTGCCGATCCGTCTCACCGTCGCAGATGACCATGTAGTCGGCCATGGTTGTCTTTCCAGCCAGGTCGATGATCATCGGGTCCCATGCCTGCTTCGACTCTGCCGCGCTGACCAGCAGCTCAGCGAGCTGACGGGAAGGAAGCTCGGGTGATTCGGGCATGTCGCCTCCGTATAGATGGTTTTCGCGAATGTAGGCGGCGACGGGCGGTTCCAGCCGGTCGGCTGCCGGCTCTTCCTGGCGTCGCGCCAGGCGGCCCCGGATGTCGCTGGCCCGGATGTCAGGAGTCGACTGACGGCAGATGAGAGTCCGGCTGGGGTTGATGCCTGACTCGCGCAGATCTTCGAGCTTCGGGCCTGGTAGGCCCGGACGGTCCACAATCACCAGTCGAGCCCGCCGCAGGACCTCTGCCCAGTCCTTCCAGGAGCGAAGGTCACGGGCGGCGTCCCAGCCCAGAATCAGGTGAAGCTCGTCGCCAGGCCGCTCCGCCTGCAGCCCGCGCAGGGTGTCAACGGTATAGGACGCGCCTGGCCGGCGCAGTTCAATGTCCGATACCTCTATGCGCTTCTCGCCGGCCAGGGCCAGGCGGCACATCTCGAGACGATCATCGGCGCTGGCCTTTGGTTGACCTCGGTGGGGCGGTTCGCCGGCGGGCACCACGAGAACCAAGTCCAACCTGGCGCACTTCAGAGCAGCCCTGGCCAGCGCCACGTGGCCGCGGTGCACTGGGTCGAAGGTGCCGCCCAGCACGCCAACTCTCACGGCTGGTATTCGAACTCCAGGTCGCCGGCGCGAACCGTGTCGCCCGCTACAGCACCTGCCTCTTCCAGCGCTGTCGAGACGCCGATCCGGTCCAGCTGGAGCTGGAAGCGCTGGAGCGCGCTGACCGAATCGAAGTCGGTGGCTGCGATGAGCCTGTCGAGCGCCGCGCCGGCGATCCGGTAGCCCCAGGGCTCCTTAACCACCGCGGGCGGTGGGGGCGCGGATCGGCGCCGGCGGAGCCGGATCACGGGCTCCGCCGGCAGTGCCGGCGCTGCTTGGGGCACAGTCGTCAACCTGCTGGCCAGCTGCGCCACCAACTGGTTTGCACCTTCTCCGGTGTGGGCGGAGATCCAGTGCAGCGCTGTGAGTTCGACGCCAGGCGGCAGATCGACTGCCCGCAGCCGCTGCCGCAGCTGCTGCGTCTCTTCCAGATCCACCTTGTTGACAGCCACCAGGGCGGGCCGGCTCGCCAGCTCAGCCGAATGGTGAGCGATCTCCCGCCGCACCATGGTGAAATCCGCCCAGGGATCTGGCGCTGCCCCGTCGACCAGATAGACAAGCATGCGGGTCCGCTCCACATGCCGCAGGAAGCGCAGCCCCAGCCCCGCCCCGAGGGCGGCCCCCTCGATCAGCCCCGGGATGTCGGCGATAACCAGGCGAGTGCCGCCCGGCGCTTGGACGACGCCCAGCTCCGGATCAACTGTGGTGAAGGGATAGGCCCCGACCTTTGGGGTGGCGGCGGAGATGGCGCGGAGCAGCGAGGACTTGCCTGCGTTGGGCGCTCCCACCAAGCCTGCGTCGGCGATCAGCTTGAGGTCCAGCCGAAGGTCTCGCTCCTCGCCCTTCTGGCCGGGTTCAGCTGTCATCGGAGAGCGGTTCACAGAGCTCTTGAAGTGGACGTTTCCACGCCCCCCGCGCCCGCCCGCAGCGACGACCGCCTCAGCGCCATCGCTGGCAAGGTCGGCCAGCATCGCATCCGTTGCCCGGTCGGTCACCTCAGTTCCCAACGGCACTGGCAGCCGCAGGTCGACCGCGCTCTTCCCCGCCTTGAGGCCGCCGTGCCCAGCCTCGCCATCGGGGGCGTGCAGCTGCTTTTGGCGGAGGTAGGCGGCCAACGACGATTCCTCCCGGGTGGCATAGAGGATGACCGAGCCGCCCCGCCCCCCATCTCCACCGTCCGGGCCACCGCGGGGTTGATAGGGCTCACGGCGAAAAGACACAGTTCCGCGGCCACCTCTGCCGGCGCGGACGTGAACTATTGCCGAGTCGATGAACGAACCGTGTTGGTTGTGCTCGGGCGGCATCAGCGGCCAAGCCGCCGGGATCGGGTCGGTCGGCTAACCGGCCGGCGCGATCGAGACGCGGCGGCCGTCCTTGCCCACGCGCTCGTAGGTGACTTCACCTGTCTCGGTGGCGAAGAGCGTGTGATCACGGCCCTGGCCGACATTGGCGCCGGCTCGAATCCTGCTGCCGCGCTGACGGACCAGGATGGCCCCAGCCGTGACTGTCTGGCCGCCGTAGGCCTTGACCCCCAGCATCTGCGGGTTGGAGTCGCGGCCGTTGCGTGATGAGCCTCCACCTTTCTTGTGGGCCATCTAGTCCGCCTCCTCGGCCTCGTCGGCCGACCGGGCCGCGCGGGCACGTGGCTTGGTCGATCTTGGCTTGCTCTCGGCCTTGGCTTCCGGAACGTCCACCTTAGGTTCGCCCTTCGTGCTCATCTCACCCTTGGCCGGCTTGCCGATGCTGAGAATTTCAACTGCTGTCAGGTCGGCCCGAGCGCCCCGATGGACCCGCACCCGCTTCTTGGACTTGTAGCGAAGCACGTCGATCTTCTTCCCGCGCGGATGGCTGATCACCCTGCCAGTGACGACCTGGCCTGCCAGCTCCTTGGGGCGAGCCAGCAGGGTATCGCCGTCTGCGACCAGCAGGACGCGCTCGAAGGTCAGCTCCGAGTCAGTGTCGGCGGCGATGCGATCCACCAGGATCCGATCTCCGGCTGCTACGCGATACTGCTTGCCACCGCTCATGACGACGGCCGTGGCTGCTCCTTTAGCTGCGGGCACGAGGCGGCATTCTACCCCAACCTCGGATTGCTGAACCGCGGCTTCACAGGTTCAGGCAAGGCGGCTGGCGAAAGCCGCCAGCCCCAGAGTGCCGGCGGCGAGAAGGAGCAGCAGGAGCCGGTAAGCGCGGCCCCCACGCGGAAGCAGCCGGCAGAGTATCGCTGCGGCCAGTGCGATGGCGGCGGTTTCGAGAGCGAAGCGCAGAATCCCGGCGAGGTCGTCGCCGACCGGCGGCAGGAGGACCGAAGCGCCGAGCGCGCAGGCGGGCAGCCAGAGTGCCGCCCGCGTCGCCAGCTCCGACCAGTCGACCGGCGGGGCCGAGAACCTGAGCAGGACAGCAGGGAGGCAGAGCAGGTAAAGCAGGCCGGCCACCGCTTTCAGGCCCAGGTGGAGGGGCACGGCGATGGCCGCGACGGCGGTCGGGTGGAACGTGCCGGCGGCGACGGCCGGGCCGAGCAGCGCCAGGCTCCAGCCGAGCTGGGCCAGAAGCAAACCGCCAGGTTCGCGCTCCGACCTGCCTGAATCCGGACGACTGTCCGACCAGCTGGCCCAGCCGGCGCCGGCCACGCACACGGCCGCCAGCAGCGCGCTTCTTTCGGCCGCTGGCACTGGGTTGAACGGCGCAGCCAGCTGGGTGGCGGCGACGGCCGCCAGCAGCAGCGCCAGCCGCCCAGCCAGGGACAGATTGCTTGGCCGGCTGAGTCGCAGCCTCGGGCCAGCGCCGGCAGGCTGGCGAGCCAGCCGACCCAGTCCCAATTCGGCGCCGAGGCCGAGCAGCAGGATGCTGACCAGCCCTGGGTAGGCGATCAGCGCCAGGCTGTGCAGACCGAGATCCGTCAGGCTCACGGCGCGGCTGCCAGAAAGACATTGGGCGCGAGGCCCAGCACCAGGCTGAGACCAAGCGTCAGGAGGACTCCCACCGTGGTGCGCCGGCTCGGTCGGCCCAAGGTGCGCGCGAGCCGGAAGGCGTGCGCCGTCCAGAGCAGGAAGGCGATCAGCAGGAACGCCGCCAGGAGCCAGGAGAACTGCGCAGCCGCGCGCAGGGCGTAGAGACGAAGGGCAAAGCCCGCGAACGGCGCCCCACCCGCCAGCGCCAATGCGGTCACCACGTTCAGGGCGCGGAGGTCCGGCTCCGCCCTGCCCAGCAGCACCGGCCGGGCCCAGAGATAGAGCGGAAAGCGCACGAGGATGAGCGAGAGCAGGGCCAGGATCGCCGTCTGGCTGCCGGCGCCGGGGTAGAGGCCGAGTCCGATCAGCGCCACTCCCCACTCGGCGACGAACGAGAGCCGCCAGGCCTCGGTACCGCCCGCCGCCCGCCAGGCGCCGATGACTCCCCAGACCAGATTGAGGACTCCGGCCAGCAGGAGGGTAGCCCCGAACACCCCCCTCTCGTCGCCGCTCAGCAGTGGGAGCAGCCGGGCAGGCAGACCGAGTGCGAGCGCGGGCCCGAACAGGCCTGTCCAGGGCACAGCCGAGGAGCTGGCCGGCTCGTCGCTGCGCAACTCGGGCAGATAGGGAACGAGCGCAGCCACCGCCACGAGTCCCAACGCCAGCAGCAAGGCTCCGGCGCGGCCGAGGGGAACGCTGCCAGAGCGCAGCAGCAGCCAGCCGAGGGCGAGAAGAGCCGCGGCGATGACTGAGGGCCGAACCCTGACGGCGAAGGTGCGGCGGCCCGGCTGACTGGCCTGAAGGACTCCCAGCAGCAGCAGGATGATGGCCACCGAGTTGGGGTCCGGCATCACCAGCAGAGCCGCGAGGGCGCCCAGGGCTATACCGCCGGCGGCGATGAGGTTCCCGCGCTGCAAAGTCAGCGGAGCGAAGACGCAGGCCAGACCGAGTGTGACCGCGCAGGCGAGAAGGCCGAGGCGGGCGGAGCTCGGCAGCGGCGGCACCACGCCTCGAGTCACCGCCGGTCCCAACACCGTGAGCATCCACAGCGCCAGACCGCCGAGACCGAGGCCGACTGTGCCTGCCGACAGCCGTCTAGGGGCGGTTTGCCATAGAGACGAGGGGTCGAACGCGCTCACTGCAGCGCCTCCGGGTCGCTGACCGGCAGGCTGGAGACGACCAGGCACACGAGCCCTCCCGTCACCAAGCCCAGTTGACCGCTGAGCAGAGAGAGTCCAAGGGCCAGCGCGGTGCCTCCAGTGAGTGCGCCCGAGCGGGCGCCGCCAGAGAGCATCCGAGCGGCGCCCAGACCTGCGACTGTCAGCGCCGCCAGACGAGTGGCTCCGCCCTCCGCCGAGATGAGATAGAGGGCGACATAGGCTGAGAGCGGGAGCACGAGCAGAGCCAGGATGAGGCGGGGTGTCGAGCCCGCCTGCAGCACTCGCCAGCCGGGCTCGCCGGCGCGCAGGCGCAGCCCGGCCGACAGCGCGCCGGCGGCGACCAGAACGGCGGCGGCAGCGGGGCCGGCCTGCAGGAATGCCGGTAGACCCAGCCCTCCGCCCACCAGGCCGAGTCCCAGCGCCAGCGCCCGCCGGCCGTCCGAGACGGTGATGGTGGCTGCTCCCAACCAGGCCAGCAGGGCGCCGGCCAAAGCCAGGGAGGTCAAAGGCGGGCCACGATGATCGCGATCCCGAGCGTCAGCGCCACACCCAGCCAAGGCCGGCGCCCGAGAGCACGAGCATGCGCCGGAAAGTCGAACAGGCTCCTGTAGTCCTCCGGCATGGCCGGCAGCCTGAAGGTGGGCCGCCTGGCCGGCCAGGCCGGCAGCCGGAACGCCGGTTCAGGCGCTAAGCTCTGGGCCTCCTCCGCCGGATGCCTGACTAATAGGGCCAGCACTAGAAGCCCGGCAAGCGGCAGGCCCAGCAGCAGCGGCTCCCAGCCCAGCCCCGCCACCTGACTCGCCGCCGGCGGTCCCGGAGTCGGTCCTGGGATCAGCTCGGCGGCGGCACTCAGCGCGAGCCCCGTCTCAAAGAGACCGAGCGCCAATCCGAGCGCCAGCGTCGCGGCAAGAGCCAGGCCCGCCGTCCATGCGGGCACTGAACCGCCGGGTTCCCCAGCCGACGCCGGCAGCCGCAGCGCCCGCACCGCAGCGGCTACCAGTACCACCCAGGCGGCGACCTCGCCGAGAGCAAAGAAGCCGCTCAGACCGCCGCTGTCCACCGCCGCCTGCAGCACCAGCACGCGGGCTCCGAAGAGAATTGCCGGAGGAGCACCGGCCGCGAGCAGGAAGCCGACCACCGCCAGCCGGCGCGGAACGGCAGGCAGCAGTGGGCCGATGCCGGTCAAGAGAGCTGAGCCCGCCAACACCACCAGCGCTGCAGCCACCCCGGCCTGGCTGCCCAGGGCCAGCGCCAGCAGCGCTGTGCCGAGGTTGAACGCTGTCACCTCGGCCAGAAAGCCACCTGTCTCGGCCGACCCCTGCGCCCGAATGGCGGCAGCCAGTGCCACTGCGACACCCAGGCCCTGGAGTGTCGGGTTGAGCCAGTTCCCCGGCCAGTGGCCTGCGCCCAGGTTGTAGCTACGCGCGACGAGGAGGAAACCGAGCGGCGGCAGCAGGGCGATCGCCACTGCGCGCGAGTGGGCGGCACCAGTCCCCCAGGCGGTGACTGGCCACGGCCGCCAGGGCGCCAGGCCCGCAGTCGCCGCTCCGCCGCCGGCAAGCAACAGAAAGGCTGGCAGTGTCAGGGCGAGGACGGGTGTGGCGCTGTAAATCGAGGTGCCACCGGCCAGCTCGACGCTCACCGCGCCCGCCAGAAGCAGAAGTAGGGCAGCCGCCAGCCAGAGCCAGAGGGACGCAAAGCCGCTGTCGGTGCTGTCATCGCGCAGGCTGGGCGAGGCCAGCGCCAGCAGGCTGCAGCAGGTGGCCAGCGCTGCTACCGCCAGCAGCAGGCGGTCGGCCTCGCTGCAGACCGCCGCCGCCGTGACCGCGAGGGCGATCAAGCCCGCCTGTCCCGCCGTCCCTCCTAGAGAGGCCAGAAGCATTGCCACCGGCGCCAGGGCGCAGAGCAGCACAGCCAGCGAGAGGGCGTCCAGCCGGAGGCCGAAGGTGGTGCCTGCGATGGCCACCGGCGCCGATAGCTCAATCGGATTACGGCCGCCGGCCAGCCACACCCCCAGGGCCGCTCCCCCCGCGGCCAGGCAACCCGCGGCCGCCAGCGGGGAGCCGCCAGGCAGCCGGAACGCTTGCAGCAGCAGCGTTAGGACTCCTGCCAGCAGCAGCAGCCCCGGTGGAACTAGAGCAAGCAAGCCCGCAACCGGCGCCTGAGGTATGCCCGGGAACCCGGCCGAGAGGTAAGCGGGCAGCTCATCCGCGCCTGCCGTCCTGAACCGGGCAGCGGCTAGGCATGAGTCAGGCGCTCGAGGACCGACTTCAGCTCGGCCGCCTTGGTCCGCTCCTTCTCCACCACCGCGGCGGGCGCCTTGGCCAGGAACTCAGGGTCGCACAGCTTGGTCTGGCTCCGCTCGTACTCCTGGCGAAGGCGTCGAGCCTCGCCATCGCTGGCCGGCCGGGCAGATTTGGTGGCGTTCGGGAAAGCGATCCGAGCGCGCCCTTCGGCGAGCTCCAGGGGTGCCCCGGCAAGCTCAGTCACCAGCTCCAAGCCGGCGAGCTGAGCCGTCAGCTCGGCCAGCTCGGCCAGCTCGGGCTCCGTCCCCGGCGCGACGGCCAGGTGACCGCCGCGGGGCGGGGCGCCCGCCGCCCGCCTCTCGCGCCGGATCTCCTCCACCAGCGCTATCAGGCGGCCGGCGGCCTCCTCGGCACTCGCATCGGCAAATCGCTGATCAGGCTCGGGCCAGGCAGATCGGACCAGGAACGTCCTCTCTCCAGGCAGCCGGTGCCAGAGCTCCTCGGTCAAGAAGGGCAGGAACGGATGCAGCAGGCGCAGGAGCGAATCGAGCACGTGCAGACAGACCGCGCGCGCGGCCGGGTCGGCGTCACGCAGCCTGGGCTTCGCAGCCTCCAGGTACCAGTCGCAGAAATCATGCCAGCAGAAGTCATAGAGCCCGTTGATCGCCACGTGGAACGAGTAGCTCTCGATGCCCTCGGTCGCCGTCTTCACGGCCGCCTGCAGGCGCGAGAGCAGCCAGCGGTCCATCAGCGCCAGGCTGGCGTCCGGCACCGGGGTCGGCACGGGCTCGTCACCGAGGCCCATCAACACCAGCCGGCTTGCGTTCCAGAGCTTGTTGGCGAAGCGTCGGAAGCCCTCGATCCGGCTCTCGTCGAAGCGGACGTCCTGGCTGGACATGGCCACAGCCGCGGCCCAGGCGCGAAGGGCGTCGGCACCGTAGCGGCCGATGATCACCCGAGGATCGACGACGTTGCCCTTGGACTTGCTCATCCGCTGGCCGTCCGCCGTCTGGACGACGCAGTGGATCGCAACATCTTTGAAAGGCACCGCGCCCATGAATTCCAGGCCGCTGAAGATCATCCGCGTGACCCAGAGGTTGATGATCTCGCGGGCTGTCGCGTTGAGCGAGGTCGGGTAGAACGTCCGCAGGTCCTCGGTGTCATCAGGCCAGCCCAGCGTGGCGAAGGGCCAGAGCGCTGAGCTGAACCAGGTGTCCAGCACGTCGGGGTCAGCTGTCAGCTCGGCGGAACCGCACTGGACACAGGCGACCGGCTCCTCGACAGAGGCGAACCGGTGGCCGTCAGCGCAGGTGTACACGGGGATGCGGTGGCCGAGCCACAGCTGCCGGCTGATGCACCAGTCGCGGATGCCACCGAGCCAGTCCCGGTAGGTGCGCTCGTAGCGCTCCGGGTGCCAGCGGACCTCGCCCCGCGCGCTCGCCTCGATGCACTTCTGGGCCAGCCCGCGCATTCGCAGGAACCACTGCTCGGAGACCAGCGGCTGGATCACCGCGCCGCAGCGGTCGCAGTGACCAACCTGGTGGGTGTAGGGCCGGGTCGTGACCAGTCGGCCCTCCGCCCGAAGGTCCGCCACCACCCGCTCCCGGGCGACCAGGTCGGGAAGGCCGTCATAGCGGGGAAGCTCGGGCACGTTCAGGCGGGCGTCAGGGTGCAGGGCGTTGATGACTGGGAGGCCGTGCCGCTCGCCGATCTCCCAGTCCATCGGGTCGTGACCGGGGGTGACCTTCAGGGCGCCGGTCCCGAAGTTGCGGTCGACCGCCGGGTCGGCGACGATCGGCAGGCGGCGGCCGACCAGCGGCAGCACCGCGAAACGGCCGACCAGGTCCCGGTAGCGGCCGTCGTCGGGGTGGACCGCTATCCCGGTGTCGGCCAGCATGGTCTCAGGGCGGACTGTGGCGATCTCGAGCCGACGATCGGTCCCCTCGACGTCGTAGGCGATCTGGTAGAGGGTGTCGGTGTGCTCCTGCCAGTCGACCTCCAGATCCGAGATCGCAGACAGGTTCTGCGGGCACCAGTTGACTATGCGTGGGCCGCGGTAGATCAGCCCCTTCTCGTAGTAGCGCACGAAGGCGGTCCTGACCGCGCGCACGTAGGCCGGGTCCATCGTGAAGCGGACCCGGGAGAAGTCCAGCGAGGCGCCCAGCTCGCGGTACTGCTCGATGATGGTCGTCCCGACGGTCTCGTACCAGTGGTCGACGCGGGCGTTGAAGGCGTCTCGACCCAGCTCTTCCTTGCTGGTCCCCTCCTCCGCCAGCTGCTTCTCGATCACGTTTTGGGTGGCGATCGCAGCGTGATCCGTGCCCGGCAGCCAGAGCACCTCATAGCCTGTCATCCGCCGGTAGCGGGCCCAGATGTCCTGCGGAGTGCCGCTCAGGGCGGTCCCCATGTGGAGCTCGCCTGTCACGTTCGGAGGCGGCAGCGCTATCGAGTACTTCGGCTTGGGGCTGTGCGCGTCGGCCCGGAAGAGCCCGGCCTCCGCCCAGCGCCCCGACCAACCGGCCTCGACGGCCTGAGGGTCATAGGCGGAGGGAAGGGCATGGTGGTCTTTCATCTGGGCGTGCTTGAGCCTCGCTTGCGGAAAAGGCCGGAGTCGTTCCGCTGGATCAGCGGGCGCGCGCCGGCCGGGCTACGTCTACGACTGCCTCCTGGCGGCGCATGATCGGCCCATTGTAAGTGGTGGCGGCCGACCCGAGGGCGACGTGCGCCCAACGTATGGGCGGTGGACAGCCTCGAGTTTGTCCCCGAGGAGCGGCGGCTCGACACCCACATCGGCATCCGACAGGGAACGCGGTTCGCCTGCCCGGAGTGTGGCCCCGGTCACTGCGCGTCCACGGCTCGGCGGGCCCCTACGGCAGCCTGGCCGAAGTACAACCGGCTCCGTCTCGAAGAGCGGATGCCGCTCACGGCCGCCTGAACGCCCCACGCCGCCGGACATCCGCCAGCCAGTCGACCATGGGGCATCTCGACCTGGCAGTCCGCTTGCCGCCTGCTCGAACCGGTTCGACACTGCTCTCGGCAACCTTGCGGTAGTACTTGACGGTCCAGTACCAATCCACTACAATAGTACTGATCCGTCCAGTACCACCTGCTCAGGCAAAAGGAGAAGGAAGATGGCTCAGCTGACAACGACCCCAGTAGCCGGGATGGCGAGGGCAGATTCCAGGAGGATGTCCAGATCGACGAGTCCCCTGCTCGCGGCCGGCCTGGTCGCCGGCCCTCTCTACGTCGTGGTGGGCACCATCGAAGCCCTAACCCGCCCCGGCTTCGAACCCACGCGGGACGACTGGAGCCTGCTTAGCAACGGCGAGCTCGGATGGATCCAGGTCGCGCTCTTCATCAGCACCGGGCTGCTGACCCTCGCCGGTGCGGTCGGGATGCGGCGGGCGCTCGCCGATGGCCCGGCCTCGACCTGGGGACCACGGCTGGTAGCACTGTACGGGCTCGGCCTGATTGGCGCCGGGATCTTCATCGCCGACCCGGCTCGTGGATTTCCGCCGGGGACGCCCGCCGACGCCCATGTGATCAGCTGGCACGGTCTCATGCACTTCGTCAGCGGCGGGGTCGGTTTCCTCGGCCTGATCGCGGCGTGCATGACCTTCGCGCGGCGCTTTGCCGGTCTCGGCCAGACGGGGTGGGCGGCCCATTCGATCGCCACCGGTGCGCTGTTCTTCGCGGCGTTCGTAGGAGTCGCCAGCGGTTCCCAGCCGCGTGGGCCGGTCTTGGTCCTGGTCACGCTGGCCTTCACTGCGGCGGTGGGGCTCGGTTGGGCATGGCTCTCAGCGCTCGCGGTGAAAGTGATGGTGGAGTCGCGATCATGAGGTTCCAGTCGACCATCCGCCTAACCGGCAAGACCGCATGCGGGATCCCGGTGCCGGAGGAGGTCGTCACCGGCCTCGGGTCGAGCCGGCGGCCGGCGGTGCGAGTAACGATCAACGGGTATACCTATCGCAGCACGGTGGCTCACATGGGCGGCGAGTACCTGGTCGGCGTGAGCGCCGAGAACCGCGAGGCGGCCGGCGTGAAGGCCGGCGACGACGTGGAGGTGCAGCTGGAGCACGACCCCGAGCCCCGCGTGCTCGCCGTGCCCCCGGACCTCGCCGTTGCCCTAGACCGCGACGCTGGCGCCCGGGCGTTCTTCGAAGGCCTGTCCTACAGCAACAAGCAGCGATTCGTGCTCCCGATCGAGGGGGCCAAGACGGCCGAGACCCGGCAGCGACGGATCGCCAAGGCGGCCGGCGCGCTGCGCGAGGGCCGGATCTAGGCGCATGGCAAGTCCGCCGCCCACCCTCCCGCAGGCCGCCGCCGCGCGGGCCGCGGCTCCGACCCGGCGCCGGACCGGTCGGCTGGCCAGCGCGGCTGTGATCATGGAGGCGGCCACTACCCTGTTCCTACGCAAGGGGTACGCGGGCACCAGCATGGACGAGATAGCGGCCCTGGCCGGGGTGTCCAAGCAGACCATCTACACCCACTTCGCCGACAAGGAGCACCTCTTCAGCGACCTCATCCTGCGCAACGCCGCTCGTGTCGACGAGTTCGTCGAGCAGGTAGGCGGGATCTTGGACGACTCCCACGGCTTGGAGAAGCCCCTGCTCGAGCTGGCCCGCCGCTACATCCACCTGGTGATCCGGCCGGAGGTGCTCCAACTGCGCCGCCTGGTCATCGGCGAAGCCGGCAACTTCCCGGACCTGGCCGGGACGTATTACCAGCGCGTGCCGGAGCGCGTGCTCTCAACCCTGGCTTCCAACCTTGAGCGGTTGGCAGGGCGGGGGCTCTTGCGCATGGACGACCCGATGCTGGCCGCCAACCATTTCGTGGCCCTGATCCTTTGGGTTCCGCTGGACAGGGCAATGTTCCACATCGAGCAGGAGTCGTTGGAGCCGGGAAGGTTGGAGCAGCTCGCCCATGCGGGAGTGCGCGTGTTCTTGGCCGCCTATGGCACCTCCTGAGCCTCTGTACAGAATCCCAATCCGGCGCAAGGAGCCATGGCGAAGGTGGCGTCCTCGTGCCCGATACGCGACAGGTTCGCCGGGGACGCCGGAGGGCGCGACCGGTTGGCTGAACCGCTGAGCTAAGCTCGCTCCTTCTGAACCGGCCTGCCCTCCCAATCTCGGGCCCAATCACCCAGCTCCAGCACATGTCCGTCAGGGTCGGTCACAAAGATCGAGCTGCCATGCCGGAAGCTAACCGGGCCCTCCACCTCGTAGCCGGCCTGAGAGAGGCGTTCGCTCCAGGCCGCCAGGGACCCCTCCCCAACGTAAACGGCGAAGTGCACGTGACTACCTCCGCGGCCGCCGTGCAGTCCCACGCCCGGACCGCCCGACTTCGGCTCCCAAAGGCCGAGTACCTCGTTATCGCCCAGCCGCACCCACGCGCCGGGCCGCTCGGGGGGCCAGCGCTCCACCAGAGTGAGGCCCAGCACGTCGCGATAGAAGGCGAGTGAGCGATCCAGATCCTGGACCTCCAAGACGAGTTCGAGAAATCCTCGCAGGCGGAGCATCAATTGGGAAAAAGCGACAGTCATCGGATTCACGCCTTGGCTGTCGCCGCCGCGATTATCGTTCGTCTCTAAGCAGCCTGGTGGGGTTTTGGAAGGGGAGGCCTGCCTCCTCTTGCCCGCTTAGGCTGTTCGATCCCCGAGTAGTTGAGACGCTCCATAGGTGGAGTCGTCCTCCCCCCGCGCCGCGGGGGGAGGTGAGGAGGGGGGCGTTAACGGCCTGACTTGCGGCGACCGGGCAATGGTGAGAGCTTGCGTCCATGGATCGTCAAACCCGTCTCCATCGAGCTGCTCGGGATCAGCGCGCCCAGGTGCTGCGGCGGGAGATGTCCAGGACCGAATGGCGGCTCTGGTACCGCCTGCGCAGCCGGCAGCTGCTGGGATGCAAATTCCGCCGCCAGGTTCCGGTTGGCCCATACTTCGCCGACTTCGCCTGCTTGGAGGCAAGGCTTGTGCTCGAGGTCGATGGCGACCACCACGGCGATCAGCTCGTCTACGACGCGAGGCGAGATCACTGGCTGGGCGAGATGGGCTTTCGGGTGCTGAGGTTCTGGGTGGCGGAAATTGTTGAGAACATCGAAGGTGTCATTGAGACCATCGCCGACGCTCTGAGTCCATTCGGCTCGGAGGCCCCCCACCTGCCTCCCCCCGCAGCTGCGGGGGAGGACGAATCCACCCAGGAGCGCCTCTACTACTCGGGGATTGGACAGCTTAGGCGGCTTGAACCTCCAGAACGAGTTCGAGAAGTCCTCGCAGGTGGAGCATCATTGGGGAAGAAGCGGCGTTTCTGCCGGTCCAGCCAAAGGCGAATATCCGTTCAGTCAGGCTTCGTTAGGCCGAAAGGCCGGGTTCATCCCGGCCGGTACACGGTGTCGGCGCCGAAGACAGTCATCGGATTCACGACCTGGCTGTCGCCGCAGCGATTATCGTTCGTCTTGAAGCAGCCTGGTGGGGTTCTGGAAGGGGAGGCCTGCCTCCCCTTGCCCGTTGCCCACGGGTCAGGTCGATAGGCCGGGTTCAGCCCGGCCGGTACACGACCTTGGCACCGGCACAGTCCAACGGAGTCCACCAAGCGTCCGCCCCGAGCCAAACCAGCCGTCACACACGAACCTGGTGGGGTTCTGGAAGGGGAGGCCTGCCTCCCCTTGCCCGTTGCCTGCCTCCCCTTGCCCTTCTTAGGCGGATTCGCCGAGGCGCTGCGGCGGTTCCACGGCGCCGTACTCGAACTCGGGTTCGGCGCGATCGCGGATCGAGTCGGCAGTGATGATGCAGCGCTTGATGTCCGGGCGCGAGGGAATCTCGAACATCGTGTTGAGCAACACCTCTTCGATTATCGATTTCAGCGCTCGCGCTCCCGTGCCACGGCCGACCGCCTTCTCAGCTATCGCTTCCAGCGAGCCCCGCTTGAAGACAAGCTCCACATTGTCAAGATTGAAGAACTTCTGATACTGCTTGGCCAGCGCGTTCTTGGGCTCGGTCAAGATCCGGACAATATCTGACTCATCCAGCGGATGCAGGGTGACCGTGATCGGTAAGCGGCCGATGAACTCGGGAATGAAGCCGTACTTCATCAGATCCTCGGGCTGCAGCAGGGCGAAGATCTCAGCCTTCTCGCGCTTGGCCAGCTTGGTGTTCGGCGAACCGAAGCCGATCGAGCGGCGACCGACGCGCTGTTCGATGATCCGCTCCATGCCATCGAAGGCGCCGCCGCAGATGAAGAGGATGTTGGTCGTGTTGATCTGGATGAAGTCCTGGTGGGGATGCTTGCGGCCGCCCTGGGGCGGCACGTTGGCAACCGTTCCCTCCAGGATCTTGAGCAGCGCCTGCTGGACCCCCTCGCCCGACACATCTCGCGTGATCGACGGGTTGTCCGACTTCCGCGCGATCTTGTCGATCTCGTCGATGTAGATGATGCCCCGCTCGGCCCGGCTGATGTCGAAGTCGGCGGCCTGGATCAGCCGCAGCAGGATGTTCTCGACGTCCTCGCCCACGTAGCCGGCCTCCGTCAGGCTGGTCGCATCGGCGATGGCGAACGGCACGTCCAGGATCTTGGCCAGTGTTTGGGCGAGATATGTCTTGCCGCAACCGGTGGGGCCCACCAGCAGCACGTTTGATTTGGACAACTCGACATCGCCGACGGATTTGGAGGCGGAAACGCGCTTGTAGTGGTTGTAGACCTGGACTGAGAGGACCTTCTTGGCTTCCTCCTGGCCTATGACGTACTGATCCAGGGACGCGGAGATCGACTTCGGGTTGGGCAGGAAACCCGGCTTCGCCTTCTTGGTGGTGCCGCTCCGCCCATCCTCCTCCAGCACCTCCTGGCAAAGGTCGATGCACAGATCGCAGATGTAAACACCGGGGCCGGCGACCAGCTTCCGCACCTGATCCTGGCCCTTGCCGCAAAACGAGCAGCGGGTGTAGCGGCGCCGGTCTTCCCGTTCGCTCATGAGCGGTACATGCTACGTCCCCATTGGCGCAGGGGGCGTGTGACCACGCAGAATCTCATTCGCGACACTGACGCATTCGCTGCAGATGTAGACACCGCCGCCGGCAATGAGCTTCACACCCCGCTCCCCACGTTGAGTGCCGCAGAATGAGCATTTGGGCAGATGCCGGACACTCTGGGGCTTCTTCGGCTTGCGGCGGAAGATCATGGTTACGCCTTCGCGATAGTCCCGGCGCCGTTGGCTCCGTTGGTTCCGGACGGGCTTCCATTGGCGGCCGCCAGTCGAGCCAGCAAGGCCGGGGACTGGATGATGTCGTCGATCAGCCCGTAGATCTTGGCCTGCTCGCTGGTCAGGAAGTAGTCGCGCTCGGTGTCCTGCTGAACCCGCTCAATGGGCTGCCCGGAGTGCTTGACGAGGATGTTGTTCAACACCTCTCTAGTGCGCAAAATCTCCTTGGCTTGGATCTGCATGTCGGTCGCCTGGCCCTGCATGCCGCCGGAAGGTTGATGGAGCAGGATGTTGGCGTGCGGTAGCGCGAACCGCTTGCCAGCTGCCCCACCGGCCAGCAGGATGGCGCCCATCGAAGCCGCCATGCCGATGCACATGGTGGACACCTCGGGCCGGATGTACTGCATGGTGTCATAGATCGCGAGCCCGGCGGAGACGTGGCCGCCGGGGCTGTTGATGTAGAGGTAGATGTCCTTTTCGGGATCCTCGCTCTGCAGGAACAGAAGCTGGGCGATGGCCAGGTTGGCGATCTCGTCATTGATGGGTGTTCCGATGAAGACGATCCGATCTTTCAACAGGCGGGAGTAGATGTCGAAGGCCCGCTCACCACGGTTGGTGCTCTCGACGACCATGGGGACCAGGTAGCCCTGCACCTCACTGCCAGCCATGCCGACATTGTAGGTAGGGGCCGGGGTCTCGCTATTCGGCAATCTGCACCTCCTCTTTGGCTTCGATCTGGCTGCCGCTGTCAGCGACCGGCTCGGCTCCGACCCGGGCGACCAGCGCCTCCAGGATGCTGAGCCTCAGCAGGCGATGGCGAAAGTAGTCGCGCGCGACCTCGTTCTTCTCCAGCTTGGCGATGTCCTCGCCCTTGGTCTCGGGGTCCTTCGCTGATTCGCTGCGGAGATACTCGGTCACCTCGTCCTCGGTGGGCTGGATGGCGAGTTCCTTGCCAGCGGCCTCCAGCACCATGTCCACCTTCAGGCGGTCGCTGGCGACCGGGGCCTCCTCGGCGCGGTACTCAGCCAGCGATTGCTTGCGATACTCCAGATACCTGTCCAGGCGCAGGCCCCGGTGCTTGAGCTTGTGCTCCAGCTCGTCGATCTGCCGGTCCAGCTCACGCTCGATCAGCGCCTTGGGCACTGTGACCTCGGACGAGTCGACCACCGCCTTCAACACCGAGCGCTCGAAGTTCAGCTCGTCCAGCCGCGCCGCTCTCTCCAACATCTGCTCGCGCAAAGCGCTGCGGAACTCTTGGGCCGTCTCCTGCTCGTTGTTGCTCAGCTGTTGGGCAAGCTCGTCGCTCAGCTCCGGGACGCGCTTCTCCTTGACCCCCGTCACTTTGACGTGCAGGGTGGCGGCCTTGTTCTTCAGCTTGTCATTGACGTGGTCCTCAGGCATCTGCACACGGACCTCGACGAGGTCACCCTCCCGCCTGCCGGGCAGCGCCGCCAGAAGCTCCGGCACGAGCACGCCTTCTGAGACTTCCAGCTCGAGTGCGGGCCGCGCCTCTTCCGGCAGCTCTTCGCCGTCCACACTCACTGTGAGGTCGCCGATGACCACGTCACCAGTTCGGATCTCTCGCTCGACCGGCTCGATCTCGGCCTGCTCGGCGCGGAGCTCGGCGATCCGCTCCTCAACCAGTTCGTCGTCGACAGTGCTGACCAGGCGCTCAACCCGGAGAGAGTCCAGGTCCGCCAGTTTGACTTCGGGCCAGACTGTGACAGTGGCAACGAGCGAGGCGGGCTTGCCCCGCTCCAGTTCAGTCACCTCCACTTCTGGTCGGTCGACCGACTCGATGCCCTGCTCTCGGATGGCTTCACTCACCACAGGCGGGATCAGGGCGTCGATGACCTCCTCCCGCAGTGCCGGCTCGCCGATGCGTGCTTCCAGCAGGGCGCGAGGCGCCTTGCCGGGCCGGAAACCCCCGATCTTGACGCGCTGGCTCAATCGCTGCAGCACGCGCTCGTAGGTCTGGTCCACCCGAAGGGCTGGAACCTCGATCGACAGCTTCAGCTGGCTTTCGGGCAGGGCCTCCTGGCTGACGGTGAGGCACGCCTCGGCAAGGGGGGTGATCGACATGCGGTCGCCCATTCTACGCAGCGGGTACAGTACCGCCGGGCTCAGCCCGGCTGGCCTGGACGGCGCTGCCGGGACGCTACCTCAGCGTCCGGGCGGACTCGGCCGAGGCGGCGAGCACTGCGGCGGGCAGTGGCCCGCGACGGGGCCGCCGGGATCGGGCGGGACGCCCGGCGCCGGCGCCGGTGACGGCATCGGGGCCCCGGGGGCACCCGGGGAGGGGCTGGCCGCGGGCGCGGCCTTCACCTCGCCGTTCAGGCTCTCGACCTGGGGCGCATCCTTCAACGCCCAGCTGTTGCCGGCGACCTTCATCACGTCGCTGGGCGGCTGGTACCAGTCGTTCGGCTGGCCCTTCAGCGCCCCCTCCATGAAGCGATGCCAGGCGGGCGCCGCGACATAGACGCCGTCTGAGTTGCCGCTCATGAAGTGTTGCTTGTTGGGGTCAGGGGACTGGTCGCCGACCCAGAAGACGCTGGCCAGCTGAGGCGTCCAGCCCACCGTCAACGCGTCGTGGAAGTTCTCAGTGGTTCCCGTCTTGGCTGCTGCATGGCGGTCGGGCAGATGCAGCGGTGTGCCCCGGCCGAAGACGAGGCTGCGATTCTGATCGTCATCGAGGATGGAAGAGATCATGAAGGCCACGCCGGGATCGAGCGCCAGGCGCTTGCCGCGCTCGGGGTCTGCCTGATACAGCGTCTGGCCTCGGTTAGTCGTCACCTGCAGGATCGCCTCCGGCTGGTGGTAGTAGCCGAGATCGGCCAGCACCGAAAGCGCTGTCACATGTTGGAGCAAGGTGATGGCGTGGCCACCGAGGGTCAACGTCGGCCCGTATTGACTGGTGGCAGCGTCCGGCTGGCCGCCCGCGAGCGGCCGCAAACCGAGGTTGCGGTAGAAGTCGACCAGCTGCGGAATGCCCACCGCCTCCTCCGCCTTCACCGCTGACACGTTGAGCGAGTTGGCCAGCGCCACCCGCAGTGGCTGTGGTCCGTAGTAGGTGTTGACGTTGTAGTTGTGGGGCGTGAACTTACCGCCGCCCGGAATCGGGACCGAGTAGTCCTTGGGCCCGTCCAGGATCAGCGTGTCCATGGTGGCCTTGCGGCTGTTGATCAGCGCCGCATAGGTGTACGGCTTGACGGAGGAGCCCGGATTCACAGGCACGTCGCCCACGAAGTCGAAGTTCCCGGCTGGTCCGTTGAAGTCCGGCGACCCGACATAGGCGATGAGCTCCCCATTGCGCGGATCCATGGCCACCATGGCCGAGGTCAGGAGCCCGTCTTTATCCCGGTACTTGTTGGCGTTCAGGTTGTCCCGCACGACCTGTTCGCCGAGCTGCTGCTGCTTCCAGTCCAGCGTCGTGCGGACGATCAGCTGCTGATCCGAGTTGGCGAGGCCCAGCCGCTCCAGCTCAGCCTGCACGTAGTTGACGAACTGCGTCGCCAGAGCACCGTTCGTCGGAGCGTTGATGTTCAGCGGTTCGGCGGCTGCCTTGTCACGCTGGTCGACGCTGATATCCCCCGCCCGCAGCATGGCGTCCAGGACCTCGGCCTGCCGCAGCTTGGCGGCCGGGAGGCGAAGCACAGGGTCGTAGGCCGAGGGCGATTGGGGCACGCCGGCCAGAAGTGCCGACTCGGCCAAATCGAGGTCCTTGGCGTGCTTGTGAAAGTAGGTGAGCGCGGCGGACTCCACGCCGTACTGCTGCTCCGAGTAGTTGTTCTGGTTCAGATACATCTGCAGGATCTGCTGCTTGGAGTAGGACTGATTGAGCTGGTAGGCCAATGCGAGCTCCTTGAGCTTGCGCTGATACGTCTGATCGGAGTTCAGGAAGCGCTGCTTCACCAGCTGCTGAGTGATCGTGGACCCACCACCCACCACTGTGCCGTGGCGCAGGTCGGCCAGAGCGGCCCTGACGATGCCCTGGGCGTCATAGCCCTCGTTCGTCCAGAAAGTCCGGTCCTCCGTGTCGACGGTGGCCTGGATCAGCTTGGGCGAGATCTTGTCGAGCGTGACGTCCTGGTGATGATCCCCGTGATGGCCGATGTCGGCCAGCTGGACACCGTTGCGGTCGTAGATCAGGGTGTCGCCCCGAAACGCGCTGGAGTCGAGCCCCTGCACCGAGGGCAGGCTGTCGAAGAACGAGGTGGCGTAGACGTCGCCCACCCCGGCCAGCACTATCAGTCCGCAGACGAGGATCAAGAGCGTGCGCAGGGCTGCCCGCCGGGAACGCCGGCGACCCAGCGGGGACCAGGGGGCATGCAGCCTCGCTCTTGGCCGGCGCCCCGAATCCGTTACGTAATGGGAAGGGTCCTTCATTGAGCAGGGGGGATTCTAGGGACGTTAAGCCCTCGGTGACAATCGTGCGGGTACGTGCTGGCGAGAACCGCTGCTGGCGAGCAAAGGTAACGCGCGCCCGCCGACCGGATCTCCCACAGCAAGAAAAGAGGACCGAGGGGCGTGCCCTCCGTCCTCTTCACTCAGCTGGGAGTCGATGCTCTAGGCGTTGCCGAGGGGACTGCCGGCGGTCGTCAGGTTGACAACTGCCACCACACCGTCGATGGAGTGCGCGCGCTCAGCTGCCGCATCAGCCGCCGAGGCATCGCCGACGGCGCCACGCAGGTACACGGTGCGACCTTCCACGGCCACTCGAAGGCCCTCCGGATGCTCCCCGATGGCAGCTCGCACCTTCTCCTCCAGTTCTGCTTCGCTCGGCGCAACACTGCCGGGGCCACCGTTCCCGCGCACCTTCTGCACCTTGTCCACCACGGTGCCGATACCCTGGGTCTGAACCTTTTCCACCACGCCGCCGATCCCGCCCAACTCCGCATAGCGCTGGCGGGCGGTCTGCTGCAGCTGTTTGGCCTGTCCAGCCAGGGCTTCGCGACGGCCGCGGTCATAGGCCAGATAGGCGATCGCCGCGCCCAGTCCGATCAGAAGCAGCCCACCCGCGATGGGTAGACCGCGGCGGCGGGGCTGGGGACGAAGTCGATCTTCGACCGAGGCGAGCAGGGAATCCGCGTAGCGGCCGCCCTGGTCCGCGTAGCGCGCCCCCTGCTTCTTAGCCAGCTTCGAATACCGCTCGCTGTGCTTGCGCGCCTGCTTGGCGTACTTGCTGCCGCGATCGCGGAGGTCGTCAACGTCGACGCCCTGAATCCGCCGTTCAAACGAGTTCCGCAAGGAGGTGAGGCCCTTGATGAGCTGATCGAGCGCCAGCTCGCCTGTCGATAGTGCTGTTTTCATAGGGCCTAGGCTACGCCGTCGGACGTTTCTTCGGCCACCTTGGCCCCGGTCGCGAAGACATCGGCGGCGGGGCTCAGGCGCTCCTGCCGGGTGCCTGGAAAGTGAACGCGTACGCCGGGTCGGCCAGGTCCGCCCAGCTCCCAGCCGGCGGCGAACAAATCTGCTGCCTGCTGGAAGTCTCGAGCCTGCACAATCTGCTTGCCGTCGGTGAAGGCGATCGTCTGCTGGCGCGCGCCGGGGAAGCCGAGCCGGACCTCCCCTCCCGTCTTCAAGTTGAACCTGTAATCGTCGAAGGACCCTTCCGCAGCGGCGGCGATCAGGGCCTCCATGCTGACCAAATTCCCTGCCCGCATGTCCAGCTTCACACTCTTGCGACGCTCCATCGAGCGCAGGCGGTCGCGGCGGCGAAGCTCCACCAGGCAGCCGTCGCGCTCAGCACGCAGCTGGCCGAGCTCCGCCTCCAGGGGTCGCATCTGTGCCATCAGCCGCTCGACGCGCTCCTTCAGGGCGGAGTCGGCAAGCTGACCCAGCTCGTCACTCATTGAGACCGAGTTTATCAACCGCCGAGTTGACAAATCGGTAGAATCCAAGCCTGAATGGATCGCAAGCCAGACGTACTCGCCTTCCTGAAGGAGCGCGGCCAGGCCAGCCTGCCCCAGGTGGCAAACCATCTCCAGGTTTCGAAGCAGGCGGCTCTACGCCATCTCGACGCCCTGGAGCAGCAGCGCCTGGTCCAGGTGCTGTCAGGTGCTCCCAGCGGTCCCGGCCGGCCCGGTCACATCTACCGGCTGACGGAGGCGGCCCAGCAGGCCTTCCCCAGCGGCCACCGTGAGTTGGCCCACGAGCTGGTCTCCTTCTTGGACGGGGAAGCACTCGAGCGCTTCTTCGCGGACCGCTCGGAACGTCTCGAGCGCCAGCATCAGCAGCGGCTGGCCGGCCTAGACTTGAAGGAGCGCGTGCGGGAGGTGGCCCGGCTGGCGACTGAGCGGGGTCACATGTCGCAGGTCAGCGAGGCGGACGGCAAGCTCTCGCTCAAGCACTGCAACTGCCCCATCGGCGACGTCGCGGTCCGCACAGGCCATGCCTGCCGGCAGGAGCTCGACATGTACAAGCGCGTGTTCCAGGCCGAAGTCGAACGGAAGACATGGGCAGCTGGTGGCGACACCGACTGCTCCTACGAGATAGTGATTTCCCCGGAGCAACGCTCTCCGGGGCCAGGGGTGAACACAGTTGGCTGATTTCGAGATCAAGGATTTGCGTGTCGGGGTTGAGGGCCGCGAGATCCTGAAGGGCGTCTCCCTCCAGGTGAACCGGGGTGAGGTCCACGCAGTGATGGGACCGAACGGCTCGGGCAAGAGCACACTCTCCAATGCCCTGATGGGCCATCCGAGCTACCAGGTCCTCGGCGGCGAGGTCCTGCTCAACGGGCAGAGCCTGCTCGAACTGCAGCCCGACCAGCGCGCTCGCCTGGGCCTCTATCTCGCCTTTCAGTACCCCATTGTGGTGCCTGGCGTCACCATGGCCAACTTCCTCCGCACCGCGCTCAACGCCCAGCGCGGCTACGACGGCAAGGATAAGGCCAAGGCGATCGGCCCCAAGGAGTTCCGCGAGCTGCTGGCCGAGCCGATGAACACGCTGCGGATCGACAAAAGCTTCCTCTCCCGGTACGTCAACGAGGGGTTCTCGGGCGGCGAGAAGAAGCGGGCCGAGATCCTGCAGATGGCGGTGCTGCGGCCGACGATGGCACTGCTGGACGAGACCGACTCCGGCCTGGACATCGACTCCATCAAGTACGTGAGTGAGTCGATCAACTCCATGCGGGGGGGCGAGCTCGGCATCCTGATCATCACTCACTACACGCGGATTTTGAAGTTCATCCAGCCTGACTACGTGCACGTCTTGGTCAACGGTCAGGTGGTGCGTTCGGGCGGCTCCGAGGTCGCGGACCAGCTGGAGAACACGGGTTACTCGGAATGGGTCGACGAACCCGCCGCGGCAGCGGCGGTGGCAGAGGAGGTCTAGGCGATGGCGGTTGCTCCCAGGATCAACGTCGGCGACGACTACAAGGAGAAGTACGGCTTCTTCGATCCCGAGAACTACGTCTTCAAGGCAAAGCGAGGGCTTTCCCCCGAAATCATTCAGGAGATCTCCTGGATGAAGCAGGAGCCTGAGTGGATGGCCAAGCTGCGCCTGCGCGCGCTCGACATCTTCAGGAAGAAGCCGATGCCGACGTGGGGCGCCGATCTCTCCAAGATCGACTTCGAGAACATCTTCTACTACTTGAAGTCGAGCGAGAAGCAGAGCACTTCCTGGGACGACGTGCCCGACGACATCAAGCGCACCTTCGACCGGCTGGGCGTGCCCCAGGCCGAGCGCAAGTTCCTGGCCGGCGTGGCCGCCCAGTACGAGTCCGAGGTCGTCTACCACTCACTGCACAAGGATTTGGAGAAGAAGGGCGTCCTCTTCCTGGACACCGACTCCGGCCTGCGCGACCATCCTGAGCTCTTCCAGGAGTACTTCGGCACAGTCATCCCGGCCGCCGACAACAAGTTCGCGGCCCTGAACACGGCAGCCTGGTCGGGCGGCTCCTTCATCTACGTGCCCAAGGGCGTGAAGGTCGATATCCCGCTGCAGGCCTACTTCCGCATCAACGCTGAGAACATGGGTCAGTTCGAGCGGACTCTCATCATCTGCGACGAGGATTCTTTCGTCCACTACATCGAGGGCTGTACGGCGCCGATCTACACGACCGATTCCCTCCACTCGGCGGTGGTCGAGATCATCGTCAAGAAGGGCGCTCGCTGCCGCTACACCACCATCCAGAACTGGTCGACCAACGTCTACAACCTGGTCACCAAGCGCGCATTGGCTTACGAGGGCGCGACCATGGAATGGGTCGATGGCAACCTGGGCTCCGCCGTCACCATGAAGTACCCCTCTGTCTACCTGATGGAGCCCGGCGCCAAGGGCGACGTGCTCTCGATAGCGTTTGCCGGCAAGGGCCAGCACCAGGACGCGGGGGCCAAGATGGTGCACGCAGCGCCCAACACGACTTCAACCATCACCTCCAAGTCGATCTCCAAAGCGGGCGGCAGGACTTCCTACAGGGGCCTGGTCAAGGTCCAGCCCGGCTCCAGCCACGTCAAGTCGTTCGTCAAGTGTGACGCTCTGCTGCTGGACGACCAGTCGATCAGCGACACCTATCCCTACATCGAGTGCGATGAGAGCGAGGTCACGATCGGCCACGAGGCGACAGTTTCCAAGGTCTCGGACGAGCAGCTCTTCTATTTGATGAGCCGCGGCATCAGCCAGGTGGAAGCGGAGACCATGATTGTCAACGGCTTCATCGAGCCGTTCACCAAGGAGCTGCCGCTTGAGTATGCAGTGGAGCTGAACCGGCTGATCCAGCTGGAGATGGAGGGCTCTGTCGGTTGACGGCACTGGTCCTGAGCGCCGCCGACGAGCTGGCGGGCCTTCATGACGAGCCTGCCTGGCTGCGCGCCAAGCGGAGGCAGGCGTTCGCCGTCTACGAGCGGCTGCCGCTGCCCCAGCGCACCGAGGAGGAATGGCGCCGGACGAGCCTCAAGGGCCTGGACCTGGACGCGTTCCAAGCCTTTGAGGCGGCCGGCGCTTCTGCGCCCGCCACGCCCATCGCTGACACGGCTGGAGTGCTGCGCCAGAGCGGCTCCGAGCCGGGCAAGGTGGAGATCGACCCCGAGCTGAGCCGCGCCGGCGTGCTCTTCGTGCCGCTCTCGCAGGCGGCTCGTGAATACCCGGAGCTGGTCCAGAAGCACCTCTTCCAGGAGGTGCGGCCCGACCGCGACAAGCTGGCGGCGCTTCACGCCGCGCTCTTCAGCGGTGGCACCTTCCTCTACGTCCCGGACGGCGTCAGCATCGCGAAGCCGTTCGTCTCCCAGTTTTGGTCCTCGACCGGCGGCGCACTGGTGCTGCCGCACACGCTGATCATCGCCGGCCGCGGCAGCTCCTTCAACCACGTCGACGAGTTCCTCTCGCCGGACCTGGAGCGGCCATCCTTGACCAGCGGCTCGGCCGAGATCTTCGCGGGAGAGGCGTCGAATGTGGGCTACGTGGCTCTGCAGCGCTGGGGCAACCACGCTTGGCAGTTCGCCGACGAGCGAGCCCGTCTGGAGAAGGACTCGACTGTCCGCATGGTGCACGCCGGGCTGGGCGCGCGCTTCAGCAAGAACCGCGTGGAAGCGTCGCTCAACGGCCCTGGCGCTCGGGCGGAGCTGAAGGCGCTTTACTTCGGTACCGGCCAGCAGTTCTTCGACTTCCACACGCTCCAGCAGCATGTGGTAGGGCACTCGACCTCGGACCTGCTCTTCAAAGGCGCTCTGCGCGAGCAAGCCCAGAGCGTCTACGCGGGGCTGATCCGGATCGAGGTGGGCGCAAGCGGGTCGGACGCATACCAGGCCAATCGCAACCTGCTTCTGTCGAACCAGGCCAAGGCGAACTCCATCCCCATGCTCGAGATCATGAACAACGACGTGCGCTGCACCCACGGTGCCACCGTGGGCCCTGTGGATCCCGAGCACCTCTTCTATCTGGAGAGCCGGGGCATCCCGCCGATGGTCGCCCAGAGGATGGTGGTGCACGGCTTCTTCGGCCAGGTGCTGGAGCGCATCCCCGTCCAGCAGGCGCGAGAGCTGGTCGAACAGGAGCTCGAGGATCGGATCGGCTTCTAGTGGACAGTCGGTGCCAGGTGGACCAGTGAAACACCTGGTGGGCAAGGTCGAGGACCAGGCGGTCGACACCATTCGCAAGGTGGTGGTCGACGGCGAGGAGGTGTGCCTGGCGCATGCCGAGGACGGCACCTACTACGCCATCTCGGACATCTGCAGCCACGAGGAGTTCTCCCTCAGCGACGGTGAGCTGTGGGGCCTCCAGGTGGAGTGCCCTGTGCACGGCTCCCGCTTCAATCTGGCCACCGGAGCCTGCTCCGGCCCGCCGGCCACCGAGCCTGTGCGGGCCTATCCGGTGACTGTGGAAGGAGACGATGTCTACGTCGAGCTCTAGTCCCGTGAGTGCCGGCTTGGCCTCGCCGCCGCTGGACGTGGAGCGAATCAGGGCTGACTTCCCCTTCCTGGCGACCGGGGTGGCCTACCTCGATTCCGCCAACACCTCGCAGCGACCGCTGCCGGTGCTGGCGGCGATGGACGCCTACCACACGCAATTCAACGCCAACATCCACCGCGGCGCCTACAAAGCCTCGGAGCAGGCGACTGAGCGGTACGAGGCGACCCGCGAGACCGTCAGGCGCTTCCTCAACGCTCGCTCGCGGCGCGAGATCATCTACACCCGCGGCACGACCGAGGGCATCAACCTGGTCGCTTATTCCTGGGCTCGGCGCAACCTCCTCCCCGGCGACCTGATTGTGCTGACGATCATGGAGCACCACTCCAACCTCGTGCCCTGGCAGCTGGTGGCCGAGGCCACGGGGGCGAGGATCGAGTACGTCGACATCGACGAGGGGGGCGAGCTCCGCCAGGATCAGTACAGGGCGCTGCTGCAACAGGAGCCGAAGCTCGTCGCCTTCTCCCAGGTGTCGAACACGCTCGGCACCATCAATCCCTACCGGGAGATGACCGCTGCGGCCAAGGCCGTCGGAGCGGTGGTTTTGATCGATGGGGCGCAGGGGGCGCCGCACCTGGGCGTCGACGTGCAGGCGACGGGCTGCGACTTCTATGCCTTCAGCGGCCACAAGATCTGCGGTCCGACAGGGGCAGGCATCCTCTACGGACGGCGGGAGCTGTTGGAGGCGATGCCACCGTTCATGGGCGGCGGGGACATGATCAAGACTGTCAGCACGACTGGCACCACGTATGCGCCGCTGCCCGAGAAGTTCGAAGCCGGAACTCAGGCGATCGCGCAGGTCATCGGGCTCGGCACAGCCATCGACTACGTGAGCGAGATCGGCCTCGGCGCCATCCACGAGCATGAGCAGCAGCTGACCGAATACGCGCTGGAAGCGATGTCTGAGATCGACGGTCTGCGTCTCTTCGGCCCCCCGGCGCAGCGGCGGTCGGGCGTCATCTCGTTTGATTTGGCAGGTGTGCATCCGCATGACGTGGCCACCATCCTGGACCGCCACGGCGTCGCCGTCCGAGCCGGCCATAACTGCACGCAGCCGCTGATGCGGCGGCTGGACGTGCCGGCCGTTGCTCGGGCGTCGTTCTATCTGTACACGACGCGGGATGAGGTGGACCGCCTGCTGGTGGCCCTTCGAGATGCCCAGAGGATCTTCGCCTGATGGTCGACGACCAGTTCTATCGCGAGTACATCCTGGACCACTACAAGAACCCGCGGAATTTCGGTCGGCTGGAGCAGCCTGACGTGAGCCACGAGGAGCTGAACCCGCTCTGCGGCGATGTGATAGGCATGGACTTCAGGCTGGCGGAGGGGAAGATCGAGGACGTGCGCTTCCACGGCCGCGGCTGCGCCATCTCCCAGGCCTCCGCCTCTCTCTTGACTGAGCGGCTGAAGGGCATGCCACTGGAAGAGGCCCGGAAGATCTCCAAGGAAGAAGTGCTGGAAGAACTCGGTATCGAGATCTCGCCGGCGCGGATCAAGTGTGCGCTGCTTTCGCTGAAGGTGCTGAAGGTCGGCGCCTACGGCTTGGCGGAGGGAGAATTCGAAGAGGATGAGGATGACAGCTGAGGAAATGACCGAGAGTGGATTTCGCGATCTGAAGATCGAAGAGATCCAGAAGTTGATCGACTCGGGCGAGTATGAGGTGATCGATGTGAGGGAGGGCTGGGAACGCGAGAGCGGACACATCCCCGGTTCGCGCCACGTGGTGCTGAACCAGATTCTCATGAACCCCACCGCTCACAAGTTCACTGACAAGACGATCTTCGCCTGCGAGGTGGGCGAACGCTCAGCTGTCGCCTCCGAGATGGCTGTCGCGCTGGGCGCCAAGGATGTGGTCAACTTCCGCGGCGGCCACAAGGCCTGGCGGGAAGCGGGCAAACCGATGGAGAAAGGACTCTGATGACCGAGGAAATGCAGGCCACAGCGACAATAAAGGAGGAGGACGTCTACAACGTCCTCCGTGAGTGCTACGACCCCGAGATCCCCGTCAACGTGGTCGACCTGGGGTTGATCTACGAGGTGGCGATCAAGCCGCAGCGCGTGGACGTCAAGATGACTCTCACGGCGATGGGCTGTCCGATGGCCGGCGAGGTGATGACCGACGTGCGAGACCACCTGCTGCGGCTGCCTGGTATCGAGGACGCCGGGGTGGAGATCGTCTACGACCCGCCCTGGACTCCCGAGCGGATGACCGAAGACGCCCGCTGGGAACTGGGCATGGTCTAAGGCCAAGGCCTTAGAGTCCAGCCTCGCGTCTTTACCTACCAGCCTTTAATCAAAGTCGCCGCGCTGTCTTGACCAGCGTTCGGACCGCTGGGTAGGTCACGAGCCCCCGGGGCCAGAGTGACCGAGCCCACGGCAGAGAACAGCGCCCAGCCGACCGAATAGCCGTGCTCGCAGTCGTCGGCAGGCCCGCAGCCGGGCTGATCGATGGCGCCTGCGAAGGCGACGAGCAGACCCAGAGTGAGGATCGCGCTTCCGTAGAACCACAGGGCAGTCAGCCGCAACCAAAGCCCGACCGGCCACCTCAACGGGCCACCCAGCAACCCATGGCCAGCGGCACGAGCAGCAGTGGCAGCAACAGCCGTGGCCACGGCAGGAGCCGGAAGACGGGAATAGCGGCCCCGGCGGCAACGACAACCTGCCAGCCAAGCGCCCACACGCATGTGAGCACCACTGACACCACGCTCTCCGGCAGCAGAGCCGGCTGCAGCGCCGCGGGGACCTGAGGTGGCTTCACTTCGCGGGAAACGTCACCGCCACAATTCAGCTACGTTCCCCTGCCGCGGCAGCATGTCAGCCGCAACCGCCGTGAGGTGACGCCGCGGCCGAATTCAAAGTGGGAAGTGCCTAAACTCACTTTTCGGATGGAGACTGTTCCTTTTCGGCCTGGACTGGAGGGCGTGGTCGCCGCCCAAACCGAGATCAGCGAGGTGGATGGTCAGAACGGCCGTCTGATCTATCGCGGCGGGCACCTCATCAATGAGGTCGCCGATCGCTCATATGAAGCGATCGCCTACCTGCTCTGGCAGGGTGAGCTGCCCAGCCAGGAGCAGGAGGCCGAGCTCAAGGCTCAGTTCGCCCAGCACCGCAGCCTCAATGAACAGGCCCGAGCGGCGCTGGCCGGCCTCCGCGCGGACGTGGACCCGATGGACGCTCTCCGCACCCTGCTCTCCGCCCAGACGGCAGCTCCCGGCTGTCCCAAGCCCACGCTGGACGAGGCGGTCAAGATCACCGCTGTCCTGCCGACCGAGGTGGCGGCGTTTTACCGCAGGGTCCAGGGCAAGGAGCCCATCGATCCCCGCAGCGACCTGGGCCACGCCGCCAACTTCGTCTACATGCTCGAGGGCAAGGAACCGAGTCCCGACAGAGTCCGCTACCTGGAGAGCTACCTGGTCCTCCTGGCCGACCACGGCCTCAACGCCTCCACCTTTGCCACCCGAGTGACAGCGTCCACCGGCAGCGACCTGGCCTCCGCCATCGTCGCCGGAGTCGCCGCCCTGAAGGGGCCGGCTCACGGCGGAGCAGCCACAGCTGCCATGGTGATGCTGGAGAAGGTCGGCGGTGCTGACAACGCTGAGAAGTTCGTCGTCGATCTGCTCAACAACAAGGGCCGGCTGATGGGGTTCGGCCACCGCATCTACCGCACCTACGACCCGCGCGCAAAGATCCTGAAGCAGCTGGCGGAGCAGGGCAATCCCGAGTTCTACGCAGTTGCCGCCAAGGTGGAGGAAGTGGCCCTGCGCGAACTGTTGGCTCGCCACCCAGAACGGCCCAACGCCACCAACGTGGACTACTACTCAGCCGGCGTGTTGGCCGCGGCCGGCTTACCGAAGGAGTTCTTCACCTGCGTCTTCGCGGCCTCCCGGGTCGCGGGTTGGACCGCCCACGTGCTGGAGTACATGGCGAAGGACGGCCGCATTCTTCGTCCGGCCTCCGAGTGGTTGGGCCCGGAACCAGGCGCCCACAACTCAAGCGACAACTGATGGCGGCGAGTGAGTACGACGTCGCCATCCTGGGCGGCGGCACCGGCGGCTACACTGCGGCGATCCGAGGCGCGCAGCTCGGGCAGCGCGTCGTTCTGGTGGAGCAGGCCAAGGTGGGCGGCACCTGCCTACACCTCGGCTGCATCCCAACCAAGGCCCTGCTGGAGTCGTCGAACCTCTTTCACAAAGTTCACGCGCGGGGCAGTGAGTACGGTGTCAACGGCGAGGTCAAATTCGATGCCGCCACGGTCGCCAGCCGCCGCGACGCTATCGTGAACCAGCTCTGGAAGGGAGTTCAGGGCCTGATGAAGAAGAACCGCGTCGATGTCATCGAAGGCCACGGAACGATGAGCGGCAGGGACAGCATCCAGGTCGGCGAGCAGACGATCAAGGCCAGGGCGGTCATCGTGGCGACAGGCTCCCGCCCCCGAGGCCTACCAGGAGTCGAGTTCGACGGGCGGCGCGTGATCAACTCCGACCACGCGGTCCTGGCCACTGAGATCCCCCGTTCGATGGCCATCATCGGCGCCGGCGCTATCGGAGTCGAGTTCGCCACCTACTACCGGCAGCTCGGCGCCGAGGTGACGCTGGTGGAAGCCCTGCCCCGGCTCGTCCCGCTGGAGGACGAAGAGGTCTCGAAGGTCATGCTCCAAGCTTTCAAGAAATCGGGCATCGATTGCCGCGTAAACGCCAGGGTCCAAGAGGTGAGCCCGGCGGAGGACGGCGTGACGCTCCGGCTTGAAGACGGTGAGGTGAGGGCGGAGCAGCTGCTGATCGCCATCGGCCGGGTGGCCAACAGTGACGACTGCGGGCTCCAGGAAGCCGGCGTCGAGTGTGACGAGCGCGGTTTCGTCAAGACCGATGAGTGGATGCGAACCAACGTTGCAGGCATCTGGGCGATCGGCGACGTCGTCGGGGGCTTCCTGCTGGCCCATGCGGCCGCGCATGAGGGTGTCACGGCGGTCGAGGACATCGCCGGAAAGCGAATCCACGCCATGGAGCAGGACCTCATCACCCGCTGCACCTACTCCACACCCGAGATCGCGTCGGTCGGCCTGACCGAGGCCCAGGCTCGCGAGCAGGGCCACGAGGTCAAGAGCGGGAAGTTCCCCTTCCTAGCCAACGGTCGGGCCCTGATTCACGGTGAGACCGAAGGTTTCGCCAAGCTGATCGCCGACGGCAAGACAGGCCAGCTGCTGGGCGCCCATGTCGTCGGCGTGCAGGCGACGGAGCTGATCGCCGAGCCTGCCCTCGCCCGCCTCTTCCAGGGCGACGCTTGGGAGATCGGCCGCAACATCCATCCCCACCCGACCCTCACCGAGGTGCTCGGTGAGGCAGCGCTCGCGGTCGATGGAGCCGCGCTCAACATCTAAGGATGAGCTAGACATGGCCCAGACGCAATCCAAGGCAAAAGAGACCACCAGGGTCGAGGAGTGGTACTACCAGGAACCGGTCGACTGGCGAGACACCGATCTGGACGAGGAGACGCTGCGCAGCTGGTTTCATCTCATGCTGCTGGGCCGCCAGATCGATTACCGCTGTCAGGTCCTGAACCGCCAGGGTCGAGCGCCGTTCATCATCTCCTGTGCCGGTCACGAGGCAGCCCAGATCGGGGCCTCCTGGCCTCTTCGGCCCCAGCACGACTGGATCTCTCCCTACTACCGCGACGTAGTCCTCTGCTTCCGCATGGGGCTGACGCCGCTGGACCTCATGCTCTCGGTGCTGGCCAAGCCGGCGGACCCCGCCTCGGGCGGCAAGCAGACTCCCGGCCATTTCAGCGACACCCGGCACAACATCATCTCCGGCGGTTCGCCCCTGGCGACGCAGATGGTCCACGGCGTCGGCGCCGCCTACGCGCTCAAGATGGACGGCGCGGACAAGATGGTCCTGACCTCCTACGGTGAGGGCGCCGGCGCCGAGGGTGACGCCCATGAGGCCTTCAACTTCGCCGCGATCTACAAGCTGCCCATCGTCTTCCTCTGCCAGAACAACGGCTTTGCCATCTCGACGCCCTTCAACAAGGAGTACGCGGTCGAACACGCTGCGCAGCGAGCTCTCGGCTACGGTTTCCCCGGCGTCACCCTCGATGGGCGCGACCCGGTAACCGTCTACCACGTCGCCAAAGAGGCGGTGGCTCGAGCGCGTGGGGACCAGGGCCCGACTCTCATCGAGACGATTGTCGACCGCCTGGGCGCGCACTCTTCAGAAGACGATCAGCGGCGCTACCGCACCCAGGAGGAGCTGGAACAGCTGTCCTCCAATGACTGCCTAAGCCGCTTCCGGACCAAGCTGATCGAGCAGGACATCCTCAGTGAGAAGCAGGTCCAGGAGTACGAGGACGACGTCAAGGGGGAAGTCACCCAGGCGACCCGACAGGGGCTTGACTCCCCCGACGCCAAGCCTGAGGACGCGCTGACCAACGTGTACGCGTTGAGCGTGCCCGAGGCCAAGGATCCCGCGCCGGACGCCGAGACGGAAGAGGTCAACATGGTGCAGGCGCTGCGGGATGCCCTCGCGTGGGAGATGGAGCACGACGAGCGCGTGGTGGTGCTGGGCGAGGACGTCGGGCCGAAAGGCGGGGTGTTCCTGGTCACCGACGGCCTCTACCACCGCTTCGGCGGCGAACGTGTCCTGGACACACCGATCGCTGAATCCTCCATCGCGGGCGTCTCCCTGGGCCTCGCCCTCGCCGGCAAGCGGCCGGTGGCGGAGATGCAGTTCACAGACTTCGCCCACATGGCCTTCAATCAGATCACCAACGAGATTGCGAAGTTCCGCTACCGAACCAACGGCGATTGGGGAGTGCCCATGGTCATCCGCGCGCCGATGGGCGGTCACGTACATGGCGCTCTCTACCACTCGCAGTCAGTCGAGGCGCGCTTTGCGACACCGGGCCTGAAGATAGTCATTCCCTCGACTCCTTATGAGGCGAAGGGCTTGCTCTTCTCAGCCATGCGCGATGAGGATCCTGTGCTCTTCTTCGAGCACAAGCGCCTCTACCGCATGGTTAAGGAGGCGGTGCCCAAGGGTGATTACCTGATCCCGCTACAGCAGGCCAGGGTCGTGCGAGCCGGGGATGACATCTCGGTCTTCTGCTACGGCCTGATGGTGCACTACGCGCTGCAGGCGGCGAAGAACCTGGAGGAACAGGGCTATAGCATCGAGGTGGTCGACCTGCGGACAGTCTATCCACTGGACAAGGACGCCATCCTGGCCTCAGCCCGCAAGACCGGTAAGTGCCTGGTCCTCTACGAGGACAACTTCAGCGTTTCGATAGGCTCCGAGGTGGCTGCCATCATCGCCGACGAGGCGTGGCGCTGGCTCGACGCTCCTGTCAAGCGGCTGGGCGGCCTGGATGTGCCGGCGATGCCGTACGCGGAGCCGATGGAGAACTTCTTCATGCCCAATCCCGAAAAGGTCACGCAGGCGCTGAAGGAGCTGGCGGAGTTCTAGTGGACGCTAGCTGATGCCAACCACCAAGGTGACGATGCCGCAGCTCGGCGAGTCCGTCCATGAGGGGACGATCTCCAAGTGGCTGGTGAAGCCGGGTGACAAGCTGGTGGAGTTCGAGCCCATGCTCGAGGTGGACACCGACAAGGTGAACGCCGAGGTGCCGGCGCCGGTGACGGGTGTGCTGAAGGAGATCCTGGCCCAGGAAGGCGCGACAGTCCAAGCCGGCAGCGAGATCGCCATCGTCGAGCTCGAGGGTGATGGTAAGGGCGCAGCCGCTCCTGAGAAGGTGGAGGCAACCGCCGCGGCGGCAGATGAGCCGGCAGGCGGCGGCGACGCCATGCCGTCGGCTGAACAGGCGCGAGCCGCCGACGCTCAGCCCAGACCGTCGCCGCAGGCGGCGCCTCAAGCTCAGGCCCCGGCGGAAGCCGCCGAAACCCCGGCGGAAGCCGCCGAAGCTCCAGCCGCCGCCGAGCGGGACAGCCAGGTGCATCGTTTCTCGCCCGGCGTGCTCATGCTGGCCGAGGAGAGCGGCGTTGATCTCGCCCGGATCAAGGGGACAGGGCTCGGCGGCCGGGTGACCAAGCGGGACGTGCGCCAGTTCGTGGAAGGACAGAGCGGCGCGGAGCCTGCACCGGCGGAATCGGTGCCGGCCGGCGCCACCTCGACGCCAGGCGCCGCAGCCGAGCAGCCAGCTGCCGCACGCGAGGGCGACCAGACAGTTCCACTCACGCGCATGCGGCGGCTGATCGCCGAAAACATGACCAAGTCGAAGGCGACCATCCCCCACGCCTGGCAGACGCAGGAGGTGGACATGAGCGGCGTGGTGGGCAACCGCTCTCGCCACAAGGCGGCCTTCGCCGAGCGGGAAGGCTTCTCACTCACCTACCTGCCTTATGTGATCGCCGCCGCGGTAGCCTCCCTGCGCGAGCACCCCGAGGTCAACGCCACCTTCAATGGCGACGCGATCCTGGTCCACGGCAACATCAACCTGGGCGTCTCCGTTGGCTTTGAGGACACGCTGCTTGTGCCGGTGATCAAGAGCGCCGACTCCCTCTCGCTGGCAGGCATCGCCCGGGCTGTGAACGACCTCGCGGGTCGCGCGAAGACCAAGCAGCTGAAGGGGGACGACCTGCAGGGCGGCACCTTCACTGTCAACAACTCGGGCACTTTCGGCACGCTGTTCAGCTACTCGGTGATCAGCCCCGGCCAGGCCGGCATCCTGACCATGGAGGCGATCGTCGAGCGCCCCGTGGCGGTCAGAGGGATGATCGGGATCAAGCCCATGATGTACCTGTGCTTCAGCTTCGACCACCGGACGCTGGACGGTCTCCAAGCAGCGCGCTACCTGACCAGCTGCCGCCAGTGGCTGGAAGCGGTCACCGCCGAAACCCCTATCTACTGAAGCTCCACGACTACAGATGACACCTGAGCCGGGGGTCCGGAGGCTGGCCCTGCTGGTCCAGACGAGAGATGAGCCAGGCGTTCTGCACGAGATCGCCGGCGCCATCCTGGGCCATCAGGCCAACATCACCTACATCGCCACCTCAGCTGTCGGCGAGACGCAGATTGAGCTTGAGGGGTTTGCCGACAGCGGGAGGTTGCTGGCCGACCTGCAGGCTCTGGAGGTGGTGGAATCGGTGCTGCCCGTGCCCTCCTTCGACCACATCTTCGGCAAGCGCGTCATAGTGGTCGGAGGTGGCGCGCAGGTAGGGATGGTGGCGCAGGGCGCCATCGCCGAGGCGGATCGCCACAACATCCGAGGTGAGCGCATCTCCGTCGACACCATCCCACTCGTCGGCGAAAGCCAACTGGCGCAGTCGGTGCGGGCTGTGGCCCGGCTGCATCGCGCCCGGGCGCTGGTGCTGGCCGGAGCGCTAATGGGGGGTGAGATCACGACCGCCGTTCGCGAAATTCAAGAGGCGGGGATCATTGTCCTGTGCACAAGCATGGCCGGCTCGGTGGTGGAAACTGCCGATCTGGTGGTGAGCGACCCGTTGGAGGCTGGTGTGATGGCGGTGATGCTGGTTGCCGACACTGCGCAGTTCTCGATCGACCGAGTTCGCGGTCGCCGGTTCTAACCCCGCCTTTGCCAGCCGCAAACCGGTAGGCAATCCAAAACAAGTGATGAGTCAAGACAACGCACACGTGTGCGTACTCTGTGGAAAACTGGCCCAGCACTCACCGCCAGCGGCTGGCGTCGTCGCCTGAGCGTTTCTGTTTTCCGGGCCAGACCCACGTTAAGCGATGGCGCTGTGCTGGCGCAACTTCGAAAACCCGTTCGCCGCCAGGCCGAACTTTGTAGCTTTCTGGGCGAGCCCTGAGAATCGCCCAGCGCCGAAGTGGTGGTTCGCGACGGGCGGACACTAGCGCCAACGTTTGCCTCTCTCGGCGCCATCTACACTTGGCGGATGCCTTGCTCTCAGAAAGACGCCGAAACAGTAGTCGCCGCCGCCCACGCCAAGGCCAGAGAGCTTGGGATCCAGGTGACAGTCGCAGTGGTCGACGAAGGGGGGCTGCTCCAAGTGCTGAGCCGTATGGACGGCGCCCCGCCGATCTCGGCTCAGATCGCCGAGGCGAAGGCGGCCGGCGCCGCTCTGTGGCATCGCGAGGGCGACTCGCTGGCCCAGGTCCAGCAGCAGCGGCCGGCGTTCTTCACGCAGGTGGACCGCTTGGCGCGGCTGCCGATAATGCCCGGCGAGGGCTCGCTGCTCATGCGCCGGGGCGACGCGATCCTGGGCGCAGTGGGCGTCAGCGGGGGTACGCCGGCCCAGGACCGGGAGTGCGCTCAGGCAGGCATCGACAAGCTCTAGGCCAGTGGCGCCCGGTTCAGGGAGGGCCAGTTGACTCGGAGGCCTTGCCCCTGGCGGCGAAGCGGAACCAGCCAAGTGGCGTCGTGCGAGTCGTCGCCAGCGCAGCGCCCAGGACCACGAGCACAAAACCCGCGCCCATCCCCAACGTGAAAGTCTCGCCCAGCACTACCACGCCGAGCAGCGCCGCAACCGCCGGGTTGATGTAGGTGATGACCGTGGCGCGCACCGGTCCGATCTCCGCGATGAGCGCGAAGAAGAGCAGGAATGCGACTGCCGTGCAGACCAAGGCCAGGGCAGCGACAGAGCTCAGCACGCCCGCGGCTGGGATCGACCTAGGCCACTGCGCAGCGGCGAACGGCGCATAAGCCAATGCGCACAGTCCGAGCGAGACAGCGATGACGCTCACCGGCGGCAGGTCGCTCAGGTGGCGGGCCAGGATCACCGGCCCCAAGGCATAGCCGACCACGACGAGGGCGAGCTGCGCCAAGGGGAGGAAGCCGGTCGCGCGCAGATCAGACCCCACTATCGCTGCCACGCCGAAGAGGCCGATGGCCAGGCCGGCAAGGAGGGTCGGGCTGATCCGGTCGCGCTGGCCCAGGACGACGGCGACGACCGTGGCCACAAGCGGCACAGTCGAGATCAGCAATCCGGTGAGTGAGCTGGAGATCTGCTGCTCGGCGCTCGACAGGAACAACCAGGGGATGGCGATCTCGATGGCAGCGAAGGCGAGAAGCCAGGGCCACCTGCTCGAGAGGGATCGCAGGTTGACACCGCGCTTCAACGCGATCGGCAGCAGCACCAGCGCCGCCAGCCCTGTCCGCAGGAAGACAAGCGTCGCCGGCGAGAGCTCGCTGACAGCTATCCGAATGAAGAGGTACGGGATACCCCACACCAGGCACATCGAGGCGAACAGCAGGAGGCCGCGGCGCGTCACCTGGGCCCCTGCGCTGAGCCGGTTGCCGGCCGAAGGCACTCCGGGCGGCCTCGCGGCGCGCGCCGGACAGTCATTTCGTAGGCTCGGCAGTCAGGGCCCGGGCGTCGAAGGTCACGCGCACGGCAGTTATCTTGCCGTTTTCCACCTGGCTCCAGTTGGCTGTTGCGCAGGGTGGGGCGACTGTGGGTCTTCAGTGATCGGTGGTCTCCTTCCTGATTCGTCTTCCGCTGGGCGGACCTCACGAACCCGGCTGGAGCCGCGTGGCAACGCCTATGCGGTTCCAGGCGTTGATCGCCAGGATGAGGCTCATCAGTTGAGCCAGGTCCCCGTCTGAGAAGTGGTTAGCCGCGCCCTGATACACGCCATCCGGCACGTGGCTCTCACTGAGCCGCGTCATCGAGTCAGTGAGCTCAAGAGCCGCGCGCTCCCGCTCGGTGTAATAGGGTGCCTCCCGCCACGCCGGCAGCGCGTAGAGGCGCTGCTCAGCCTCGCCCCCGTTTCGAGCGTCTGAGCTGTGGGCGTCGATGCAGTAGACGCAGCCGTTGAGCTGAGAGGCGCGGACTCGCACCAGCTCCTTCAGAGGCGGCTCCAGTCCCTCTCCCGCGACCGCGTCGAGAGCCAGCACCGCCTTGTAGACGCGAGGCGCCAATGACTTGATGGAAATCCGTTGTTTGGTCTCTGTGCTTGCCATGTCTCCACCCTAGGCTGTTGGCGGCCCAGAGATATAGTCAAATTCCATGCCGCAAACATGGGCCACTTTGGCTCCCGACCTCTACCTTGAGCTGCGCGGCACGCGCCGGCGCGCAGGCCTGGAACAGGCCCTCCGTGAGGCTGTCAGGAGTGGCCGTCTGGGCGCGGGGACTGCCCTTCCCTCCTCCCGCGCGCTGGCTCAAGAGCTCGGTCTGGCTCGAAACACAGTGGCCGATGCCTACGGTCAGCTGATCGCCGAGGGCTGGCTCAGTGCCCGCCAGGGTTCCGGCACTCGAGTGGCGGATCGCGCCACGCCGGCGGAACCGGCGGCCGGCGTGAGCCGGCCCTCGTCGGCGCGCAGGCGCTCCGCCTACGACCTTCTACCCGGCACCCCAGATTTGGCGAGCTTCCCCCGCAGCCTCTGGCTGGGGGCCGCCCGCAAGGCGCTGGCAGCGGCGCGCAATGAGGAGTTCGGCTATCAAGATCCGAGAGGCCTGCTGCGGCTGCGCGAGAGGCTTGCTCAGTACCTAGCCCGGGTGAGGGGGGTGCGGACGACCGCCGAGAGGATCATCGTCTGCTCAGGTTTCGCGCAGGCGCTTCACCTGCTGGCGACCACCTTGAACGGCCAGGGCGCGAGAGTCTTCGCCGTCGAGTCGTACGGAATCGGCCTGCACAGGGACATCATCCGCGCCGCCGGGGTACGCACGCCGCCGCTGGCGATCGACAGCTCAGGCGCAGTCATCGATCAGCTCCGCGGCCTGGGCGCGGGCGCCGTGCTGCTCACCCCCGGCCACCAATTTCCACTCGGTGTCTCGCTGACGGCGCAACGTCGTGTCGCAGCACTGGAGTGGGCGCGGGGCAGCGGCGGGCTGGTCGTGGAGGACGACTACGACGGTGAGTTCCGCTATGACCGACCGCCGCTCGGTGCGCTCCAGAGCCTGGCTCCCGACGTTGTCGCCTACGTGGGCACAGCCAGCAAGAGCCTGGCACCGGGGCTGAGCCTGGCCTGGCTGGTGGCGCCGTCTAAGCTGGTCGACGCCTTGGTGGAAAGCAAGCGTTCCAGCGGTGCCCGCACCGGCGTGCTGGAGCAGCTGACTATGGAAGAGTTCATCCGGTCAGGTGCGTACGACCGGCACATTCGCCGCTCGAGGCTCCTCTACCGTCAGCGGCGCGACCTACTGGTGGCCCGGCTGACTGAGCGGTCGCCGGGGGTCAGCGTGACAGGTATGGCTGCCGGCCTGCACGCGGTTCTGGCACTGGGCAGCGGCCTGCGTGGGCGAGACGAGCCTGGTATCCGGACGCGCGCCCACCGCGCAGGCCTGGCCGTCCAGGGTCTGGCTGAATTCCGCCACGATCCGGACCCTGAAGCCCCGGCCGCGCTCGTGGTTGGTTACGGGACCCCACCTGATCACGCTTTCGCGGGCGCCGTCGAAGCCCTCTGCGACGTCCTCGGCTGAGCGACCCCGAGCGGCAGGCTGAAGACGGGAACGTAGTTTGCTCCGGAGGCACCCGGCCGGCTTTGGAAGAGGACTACCTCTCGCACCGGCCAGGGTTCGACGGCAGGGACCGGCGGCAGCTCAGGCAGCTGTGCGCCCCTCCGGTCACGCGCTCGCGCCAATGTGAGGTGGGCGCGGAACTGACGATCCGAAGGCGGCAAGCCGGCCAACCGGCAGGCATCTTCCACCTGAGCGGCCAGTTCGATCAGCGGCTGAGCGCCGCGGCCCACCCCCAGCCACACAACCCGCGCCAAGCCCGAGCCGCCGAATTTCCCCAATCCGCTCACGCCGAGCTCGAACGGTTCTGCTCGTATTCGGCTGAGCTCCGTCACCAGGCGCGCCACCATGGTCTGCTCCAGGTAACCCAGGAAGCGCAGCGTCACGTGCAGCTTTTGGGGCTCGACCCAACGAAAACCTGGCATCGCCTCTCGGGCGGCAGCCAGGAAGCTGGCCAGCGCCCTGGCGGGCGGCACTGGCACGGCGACGAAAGCGCGGAGACGTCCAACCGGCTGTTCGCCGTCGCCCTCGCCGCCTGCGGGAAGCGGCCTCCCGCTCAGACCAGAGGCGTGGTCGAAGACGGATCGCTCGAGGGGAAGCTCTCCTCGGTTCCCTCTTGGCCCTCTTGCTCAGGGGTTTCGGTCGGCTCCTCGGGAAGTGTGTCCGGGTTGTCAGTAACTGGATCAGTCATGAAGTCACCTTTGTTGAGCGCCAACCGGTTCGAAGCGACATCTTACGCTCTGGCCTCTGGCCCGTGCCGACCCTGCTCAGGCGGCGTCTCTGACGCCGCGGGCGATACTGGGAGGAAGCATGAGGCTTGTGCTTGGCGGCCTGGTCGGCGTCATGGCGATAGTGGTTGGCGTCGCGTGGTGGTATGGGACCATCAACCGCCAGCGGCAGCAAGCGGAGAGCGCTGCCACCTACGCAGCCATGGGTGGTCCTGTCTTCACCGTCTTCTCACTCGGCTGCGGAACGGTGCTGATCCTGGCTGGAATCGGCATCCTCGCCCTCATGGTGGTGTTCCGCCCGACCTAACCTGCCCGCGGTTACGGTCCGCTGGTCAGATGACGTTGCGCTCGCTCTCCAGCCTGCCCGCCGCAAAGCGAGCAGGCGAGAAGGCACTGAGGTCCACAGCCGGCGCTTCGCCGGTGATCATCTGGGCCAGCGCCAGGCCGACCGCCGGCGCCTGCATGAAGCCGTGGCCGCTGAAACCACAGGCGCACCATAAGCCCTGCAGGTCGGGGTGCGGGCCGAGCAGCGGTTGGTGATCCGGCGTCATCTCATACAGCCCCGCCCACGCCGTCTTCAAGCCCGCGGCGGCCAGCGGCGGCGCCCTGTGTGCCGCCACCGCCACCACCTGCTCCAGCCAGGCCCAGTCGACCTCCTGTCGGAAGCTGCTCGGCTCCTCTCGATCGCTCATGCCGAAGAGCACTCCGTCGCCTTCGGGGTGGAAGTAGAAGCCAGTGCTGAGATCGATGGTCATCGGATTGCGCCTTCCCACCGCCGCAAAGGGACCCGTTACAAAGACGTGCCGCCGGTAGGGCAGCACAGGCACCTCGGCTCCCGCCAGCCGGCCCACCTCGCCTGACCAGGCGCCCGCGCAGCAGAGCAGCTTCTCTGTGGCCACGGGGCCCGTGGTCGTCTCTACCCGCCGCACCCGGCCGCCGTTGTGGCTGACACCTGTGAGGGCCACTTCCTCCTCCAACCTGGCGCCGAGCCGGCGGGCCGCTGAGACATAGCCCTGGGTCACGCCTGCCGGGCTGGCCAGGCCGTCGCTGGGACAGAAAGTACCCCCCAGCACGTCCTCCACGTTGAGAGCAGGAGAGAGCCGCTGGATCTCTTCCGGATCCACCCAGCGTGCTTCAGTCACCCCCTCGGCGTGCCAGAGGCGCAGCTGGGCCCGGAGGTCGGCTACCTGCGCCGGCTCTGTCAGCACGAACAGGTAGCCCACCTGGCGGAGCTCGGGGTCCATGCCGGTCTCCCCTTCGAACTCCTGGAGCAGGCGCAGCGAGACCTTCTGCAAACGCACGTTGGCGGCGTGCGAGAACATCTGCCGCACTCCGCCGGCACACTTGCCCGTCGACTCAGCCCCGAGCTGACCGCGCTCCAGCAGGAGCACGTCGGCTCCCCGACGAGCCAGCTGGTAAGCCAGAGCGCAGCCGACGACGCCGCCGCCGGCGATGACTATCTCAGCGGTGCGCAACCGCGCTCCAGGTTTCGAAGAGAACCTTGAGCGCCGCGAGACCTGTCACTTCGGCGTGATCGAGATTCGGCGAGATCTCGCAGATGTCCAGGCCGACGAGCCGGCAGCGCCGATTTGCCTCGGCCAGGAGGTTCAGCACCTGGCGCGTGGTCCAGCCGCCGGCGGAGGCGATCTCGGTTCCCGGCGCATACGCTGGGTCGAGCACGTCGATGTCCAGCGACACGTGCACAGGCCGGTCCCCGAGGGCGTCCAGTACTCGCTTGCTGGCGGCGGCGAAATCGTTGGCGAAATCGACTGTCGGGACCATCACCAGCGCTTGCTCACGCACGTACTCCAGCTCATCAGCGTCGATGTCGCGGCAGCCGGCCAGGGCGACGCGCCGGGGCTCCAAACCGGCCACCTCGAGAGCGCGCCGAAGCGCGCAGCCACAGGTCCAGCGACCGCCTCGGGAGGCATCGCAGAGGTCGGGATGAGCGTCGACCCAGAGCACTGCCAGGTCCGGGTGGCGGCGGGCTTGAGCAGCCAGGATGGGGATTGCGCAGCAGTGGTCGCCGCCCAGGACTGTCAGGAAGGCGTCCTTCGGGACTGCCGCCAGACGTTCAGCGGCAGCCTGCCAGCCGGTCTCGACAGCATCGCCCAGGCTCAAGTCACCCAGGTCACAGATGTTGAGCCGATCAAGACCCCGGCCGCGCTCGTCCACCGCCGGCATGACAGGCGACAGGCGGCGGATGGCGGCCGGCGCTTCGGCGGCGCCTCGCCGGTAGACAGCCGAGCCGTCGTAGGCAAGGCCGGCCAGCACTATGCGGGCCGATTCCAGAGGAGCTTCCGGGATGCCTCCCCAGGCCTTCAGGCCCACCAGGTTCATGGAGGTCATGGGTGGTGCCCCCGCTGCACCGGCAGTACGAAGAGTGTGCCCACCAGGATCCAGGCTAACAGCAGCGTGAACACCACCGGATAGCCGCCTGGCAAATTCAGAAGCTCGCCGCGGGCGTTGAAGTGGTCGAGCAGCAAGCCCGCTACGAAGCGCGCGATCACGCCGGAACCGGCGGTGGCGATGTTGGAAAAGCCGAAGAACAAGCCCGCGTGCTCGATGGGAATCACGTCTGTGATGTACGCCCAGTCGACTGACATGAAGGCGCCAAAGCCCAAGCCCAGCAGCACCCCGGCGAGCAGGGTCTGGGCGGCCAGAGGCGGCAGCGCGAGGAGGTCCGCCAGCCGGTTGAGCAGTTGCTCGGGTAGCCAGCGGTAGCCGCTGAAGAGGAGCACTGAGACGCCTGCGGCTGCCAGCAGTCCGCCCAGAACTATCAGCGGCTTGCGGCCTATGCGGTCGGAGAGCCGCGCTGCCGGCCAGGTGACCAGCACGGCGATCAGGATCACAGCTCCGACCAGACCTGTGGTGGCTCCTGTCGCTGCTCTCGTCGAGCCGTGGAAGTAGGTGTCGCTGAAGTAATAGAGGACGAAGCTCTGGATCCCTACCACCCCCATCAGGATGAGCAGGCGTGAAGCCATGAGCCAGAGGAAGTCGCGATGAGCGAGTGGGGTCAGGAAGGTTGACCTGACCACGCCCAGGAACGGGCCGACGCCACCCGGCCGCAGGGGCCGGACAGGCTCCTTCACTCCCCAGACCGTCGCCAGGCAGCCCAGGGCCAGGAGTGCCATGATGCTGGCGACCGCTGCGGGCCGCCCGGCGGCTGCCAGGATCAGGCCGCCGCCCACCGTGCCGCTCAGGATGCCCAGCAGATTGGCGAGGCCGTAGAAGCCGCTGGCCGTGCCGCGCTGCTCTTCCGGAACTATGTCAGGAGCGAGCCCCTGGTAGGGCCCCTGGGCTGTGTTGGAGCTGAACTGCAAGAACGTGTAGGCGACGACAAGGGGCCAGAAGCTGCCGGCCAGGGCGATTCCCACCAGGAAGAGCAGGTCGGCAGCTGTGCCACCCACCAGATAGGGTCGCCGCCTGCCCCACCGCGTGTGCGTGCGGTCAGATAGGGTGCCGGCGACAGGCTGCCAGACGATCGCGATCACCGTCCCGATGCCCTCCAGCACACTGAGGCCAGTGCCCTTGGCGGCGCTGCCGACCAGGCGCTCGACGACATCCGGCAGGATCAGCGTGCCCAGGCTCTGCCAGAGATAGCCGATCGCCACCCAGTAGGCGACGAGCGCCAGGAATTGAGGTCGCGAGAGCTTGGCCGCGGGAGCCAGCGTGAGCACAGCCGGCGCTGCAGCGGCGGGCGGCGCGCTCACTATTTCGTGGGCGTCGGGCTGGGTCTGGCGACAGGCGCCGGCGTCGGCAGGTCGCGCGTCGTCGCATGGCCGAGGACCGGCACCTTGGAGCCGATCCTCAGCACCAGGGGCGCCAGCCTGGAGCCAGTCAGCTGCGGTTCGAGAAAGTCGTGACTCACCGTCTGCAGCTGGCCCAGGAGCGGCGTCTCAGAAAGCTGCGCGCTCCTATTCCTCTGCGCCTGCGTCTCCAGCCTGTGCACATCGCCGGTCGGCATCAGCGCGGCGGTGATCGGGTTGGCGGCGAGCTGTCTCTTCAGCGACTCCACCTGGGCATAGGTGACCACCGCCGCGCCCGCTGTTGCCCGGAAAGCGTTGTTGAAGGCCAGCAGCGCTGAGAGCAGGAAGTAGCAGAAGAGGATGGCTACAAAGCCGTGCAGCACCAGGCCCAGCAAACCGTCGACTCCCTGGACAACAGGCATGCGGTGGATGATGCCGCCCAACCGACCGCCCAGGTAGCCCATGAAGATGGTGACCGCCAGCCCCACCACAAAGAGGAAGAAGCCATTCAGATGGAAGGCGCGCTCCAGGAGGCCGGCAAAGCCCTGCCCGTTGCCGAGCAGGAAGAGTGCTGTGCCGAGGAAGAACACCTCGGCCAGGAGCGGCTGAACCAGGCCCTTCTTGTAGCCGATCACCACCGCCACCAGGATGATGACGGCGAAGAGGATGTCTAAGACCACCGGCGCGGAGTTTATCGACAGCCGGAAGTGGACGCGGGACCTCCGCCGTCGGCCGGCCGCGCTCCCCATTGCCGGCAGTGGTCGGTGATGCGAGATGCGAGTAAACTCGGACCACCCCTTGGCGCACACCATCGCTATAGCCAACCAAAAAGGCGGGGTTGGCAAGACCACCACAGCGGTGAACCTCGGCGCCGCTCTCGCCGAGAAAGGTCAGCGCGTCCTTCTGGTGGACCTCGATCCGCAGGCGCACCTGACCATAAACATGGGTGTCAAGCTGCCCGACGAGCTGGAGAAGACAGTCTATGAGCTGCTCGTCGATCCCTCGGTGGGATTCAGCGAAGTGGTCCTCGAGAATGCCCTGGCGGGGCTTCACTACCTGCCTTCCAACATCGAACTGTCGGGCGCCGAAACGCAGCTCCTGCAGGAGATCGGGCGAGAGGGCATTCTGAAGGAGAAGCTCGCTCCCGTCCAGCGGCGCTACGACTACATAGTCATCGACTGCCCGCCCGCCCTGAGCCTCATCACCATCAACGCCTTTGTGGCCGCTGATGACGTGATCATCCCCCTCCAGTGCGAGTACTTCGGCATGAAGGGCATGCAGCAGCTGCAGCGGACGGTCGACCGGGTGCGGGCCAAGCTCAACCCGCGGCTGCGCGTCGCCGGTATCCTGCCCACCATCTACAAAGCTCGCACACTGCACTCGCAGGAGGTGCTGCAGTTGGTGCGCGACCACTACGGGGATTTGGTCTACGACTTTGCAATTCGCGATTCCATCCGCTTCGCGGAGTCGCCCCTCGCTGCAGCGTCGATCCTGACCTACGCCGGGAACTCCGATGGTGCTCGCGCCTACCGCCTGCTGGCCGACCAGGTCATGTCCGGCAAGCAGGCAGGGCAGAGGAAAACGTCATGAGCAAGTTCAAGCGTGTCTCACTATCCGGCTCCGAAGAGCTCTTCCGGCCGACTCGGCCGCGGGTGGTGGAGGCGACCGAGGACACTATCACTGAGGTAGTGGAGCGGCCGGCCAAGGATCGCCACTCCCGGCACCTGCACCTGGCGGCCGATGAGGTGCAGCTCCTGCTGGATGCTATCCAAGCTGCGAAGTACCCGGAGCGGGCGAAGCCGAAGCTTCCGCTGGAGAAGTTCGAGCGCTACGACCAGCTGCGCGACAAGCTCCAAGCCGCCCCTCCCGAGTAACCAGGCTGCCCCGGCGGGGCGACAAAGCGTGAACTGATGAGGCAGCGTGCCGATTTCGAGGCCTGGCTGCAGGCCTATCTCGCCGCCTGGGACAGCAATGACAGGCATGAGATCGCGGCTCTCTTCACTGAGGACGCGGGGTACTACACGGCGCCCTTTCGGCAGCCCTGGCGCGGGCGCAACAAGATCGTCGAGGGCTGGCTCCAACGCAGGGATGAGCCGGGCGACCATAGTTTCCGGTATGAGGTGATCGCGCTCGACGGTGACCTCGGCGTCGTCCGCGGGTGGACACGGTACAAGGACGCCGAGGCCACCCGCTTCAGCAACCTGTGGCTTATCCGCTTGGGCTCGGACGGTATGGCATCGTCCTTCACGGAGTGGTGGATGCAGGAAGGCTGAGCCTTGGCGCTGGCTAGAGGCGGCGGCGGCCGACCGATGCGCGGCTGCGCCGCCAGATGTAGCCCGCCGTCCACCAGACCGACCAGGCCAACACCAAGAGGGCCATCAGGATGCCGATAACCCTCATTTAGGTATAGGTAAGAAACATGGCACGTCTGGGGATCCTCAAGGTGCAGGGCGAGAAGGAGGTCAACTGCTTCATTCTCACCTGTACCGCAACCAATGAGTCGGTGGTGATCGATCCTGTCGAGCCGGCCGGGAAAGTGCTTCAGCAGCTGGCCGGGCAGAAAGTTCGCTGGGTGCTCGCCACTCACGGCCATGCCGGTCACGTGGCCGGCAAGTCGGCTCTGCAGGAAGCCACGGGTGCCCAGGCCGGAATGCATATAGCCGACGCCAAGGCTTTTCTCCGCTCAGCGGATCGCTACCTGAGCGATGGCGACGAGTTGGAGTTCGGTCGTTTCCAGCTTCGTGTGCTCCACACCGCCGGCCACACACCGGGCAGTCTCTGCTTCTCGGTCGGCAACCACCTTTTCACGGGTGACACGCTGCTGGCCGGCGGGATCGGCGCCCAGCGCCCTGAGACGGACCTTCGCCAGCAGCTGTTCTCCATCCATTCCAGGGTGGCTGGTCTACCGCTCAACACGGCTATCTATCCCGGCCACGGCCCCGTCACGAATCTTGAGGCGGAGCTGCGCTCCAACCCCGTGTTTCAGACGGTCCGCGGCTAATCAACCGGAGGAGATACCGCCTCCCGAGGAGCCAGCGTCAACCGCCCGAATAACCTGTGTAGCTGCCCGAGTAAGTACCACCAGCGGCTTCCTCCATCGCTTCACGCCAGACCCAGACGATCTCAGTCGACGTCTTCGCCTGACGCCTTCTCCCGGCCCTCGCGGCCGACCTCCGTGCTCTTGTCGGCAGCCTTGCGTGCGTTCTCGATCGGCTTCTGGACGAACTTGGTGAGCGCGTCAGGCGTCTTTTCGTCGGCTTTTCGCTGGGCCTTGTCGCTGCCACTATCGATATCGCGCTGAAGCCGCCGCGAACGCCGCGGGGCCAGGAAGCCCACCGCCAAGAGAACCAGGCAGACGACGATGAGGACTGCTATCAACGTCAAGGTGCCTGGGATGCTACAGCTTCAGGCGGCCAACCGCTCCCGCCTGGCGACGACTAACGGGTGGGGCTGACCAGGCGCCCCCAGCCGGGCGCACCGACCGGTCGACCGTCCTGCGCCACCAGCTCCCCCCGGCACCACACCGAGCGGATGGCAAACTCGAACCGCAAGCCGTCCAGCGCCGAATGCTTCTGCCGCGAATGCATGATCTTCGGTTCGACGACAGTAGCTGCCGCCGGGTCGACCAGCACCAGATCCGCCTCCGCCCCAGGAGCGATCACGCCCTTCCGGGGGTGCAATTTGAGAGCGCGGGCTGGACCCTCGGCCACCCAGCGCGCCGCCAACCAGGGGTCACCTTGGCGGCGGGCCAGCTCCAGGCAGCTCAGATAGAGCATCTGAACCCCCGGGCTGCCCGGCGCGGTGTCGGCCCAGGAGCGGGCCAGCTTCTCCTCGTCGGTGTGAGGCGCATGGTCTGTCGCCACGGTTGGGATGAGGCCATCCTTGACAGCCGCGATGAGAGCCGTTCGGTCTGCGGGCTGCTTCACCGGCGGGTAGACCTTCATCGCCGGCCCTAGGCGCTCTGCGTCCTCGGCGCTGAGCCAGAGGTAGTGGGGACAGGTTTCCAGATCCAGCCGGGCGCCAGCCGCCTGCGCCAAGCGAGCCGCCTTCAAGCCCAGCTCGCTCGAGATATGCACCACGCGAACGCGGACACCTGTCGCCAGTGAGATCTGACCCAGGGCCGCAATCGCTATCGCCTCCGCCAGGGCCGGCCGGCCCGCGAGGAGCTCCGCGTACGAGTCGGCCGGCCTCTCCAGCTCCCGCAGCACGCCCGGGTCCTCCGCGTGAACGGCGAGCACGCCGTCGACCCGGGCGAGCACGGGTGCGAGGCGAACGAGGCTGCCATAGTCGGGCGGTGCCTCGATGCCCGGCTGGCCAAAGTCGAGGGTGTAGATGACCCGGCCGTCCTCCTTGCTGAGCGCATAGCCGAGCAGCGCCTTGATGCCCATGGCGCCGGCGTCGAGCAGCCCGAGCAGGTCGTCCGGCTGGGAGGAGGAGCGGAGGATGCCCCACAGACCGAAGTCCACCAGAGAGCGATCACTGAGGCGCTCCACTTTCTCCAGGAACACTGCAGGGCTGTCCACCGCGGGCACCGTGTTCGGCATGTCCACCAGCGTGGTGACGCCCCCCGCGGCCGCCGCGCGGGTGAGCGAGATGAAGTCCTCCTTCTCTGGCAGGCCGGGGTCCCGGCTGTGAACGTGGGCGTCGATGGCGCCGGGCAGAAGCCAGAGCCCCGCAGCCCGAACCGTCTCCAGCCCGGTCTCCGGGACCTTGCCGACCGCCTCCAGCAACCCGTCTCTCACACTGACGTCAACCGGGCGAGGGCCTTCGCCAGTGAGGACCAGAGCTCCCCGGATGACGAAGTCAGACACCCAGGTCTGACTTGCGGAAAAGCGGTTTGAACGTCACTCCCAGCCCTTCGATTGCCTCCCGAGCGCCCTCCTCCCGGTCCAGCACGCCCAGGAGACAGGTCACGTCCGCGCCGGCGTCGCGCAGCTTGGTGATGGCGTCAATGGCGGCCCCCCCGGTGGTCAGCACGTCCTCGATCACGGTGACCTTCTCACCTGGCTCGAGCCGGCCCTCCAACGAGCGCGCGGTGCCATACTCCTTGGCTTGTTTGCGGACGAGGACGAGCGGCAGATCCAGCTCCAGCGACACCACTCCGCCGACCAGAATGGCGCCCAGCTCGGGCGCTGCCAGCCGCTGCGTGGTAGGGGGTACCAGCCTGGCCAGCGCCCGCCCCGTCCGGCGCAGCAGCGAGGGCTGGGTTTCGAACAGGTACTTGTCGAAGTAGTACTGCGAGTGACGGCCGGAGCGAAGGACGAAGTCGCCCTCCAAGTACGCTGCCGCCGCCAGATCCCGGGCCAGAGTGTTGAGGTCAGGCGCAATCACGCTGATAGCCTAGCCCGGCCGTTCGGAGGGCCTGGCCGGGCAAGCCGCGGGCTCTACACCAGGGTCCTCCTCAGGTCGATCGCGCGGATTCGGTAACGGCACCAAGCAGCCTCACACTCCCCTCTCTCAGCTCCAGCCACACCGAATCGCCCCGCTTGACCGGAAAGTCAGTCCGAACTGACGCCTTTATGGTCTCGGCGCCAGCGGCGAGCGTCAATAGCAGGTGCGATCCCAACGGCTCGATGACCGCCACGGTCGCGGGAAGGGCCCCGTGGTGGGGCTCACTATGCACTTCGATGTTTTCGGCCCGGATGCCCACGGTGACCTCGGCGGCCGCCGGAAAGTTGCTGGCCTCGGGCAGCCGCACCTCCACTCCTTCCACGGCCACTGTTGAATCCCGGGCCACACCACGAACTATGTTCATCGGAGGATTCCCGATGAAGGTAGCCACGAAGACGTCGCCCGGGCGGTCGTAGACCTCCATCGGCGAAGCGCACTGCAGGATGGCGCCATCTCGCATCACGGCTGTGCGGTCGCCCATGCTCAGGGCTTCGACCTGGTCATGCGTAACGTAGACGGTAGTCGTCTTGATGTCCTGCAGTAGGTGCTTCAGTTCGGCGCGCATCTGAAGCCGAAGCAGGGCGTCGAGATTACTCAGCGGTTCGTCCATCAGTATCACCGAAGGCCTCATCACGAGGGCTCTGGCCACCGCTACGCGCTGCCGTTGGCCGCCGCTCAACTGCGTGGGATAGCGGTTCAGGAAGGCATCGATGCCCATCAGCTCCGCCGCCTCGCGGACCCGTGACGTCACCTCTTCTCTGGCCACATGATGCATGCGCAGGCCGAAGGCGACGTTGTCGAACACGCGGAGATGGGGAAAGAGCGCGTAGCTCTGAAACACCATCGCGATGTCGCGACGCCCGGGCGGCGAAACAGTGACATCCCGATCGCCGATCGAAATTCTGCCGGCGTCTGGCAGATCGAACCCCGCGATGAGGCGCAGGAGCGTGGTTTTGCCGCATCCACTGGGGCCGAGCAAAACCATGAACTCGCCATCGTGGATGGTCAGGGAGACGTTGTCGACTGCCTTGACGCCCGAAAAAGACTTGCTGATGGACTCGATTGTGATCTCCGCCATGGCGTCAGCGCCGTGCCTGGCCGAAGGCGCTGAACAGGTAGGGACGCATGAAGAAGATAAACACCAAGGCGGGGAGAGTAAGAGCCAGGCCACCGGCAAACCGGAAGGGCAGGGGGGACTGGCCCAGCGCACCCACGATTTGAGCCGGCAGGGTCGGATTGCGCACTGTCAACACGGCGGCCGCAAAGACCTCGTTCCAGGAGAGCACGAACGCGAAAAGCGCTGCTGCTCCCAATCCCGGTCGCGAAAGCGGAAGCACGATCCGCCAGACAGCGCCGAAGCGACTGGTGCCCATGCTCATGGCCGCCTCCTCGAGCTCGCTCGGTATGCGCAGGAAGACGCTGGCCGCCAGCAGGATCGTCAAGGGAAGGGCCATGACTGTGTGCACCAGCGCCACTGACAGGACGCTGTCGTACAGGTTCCAGTTGATGAAGGTGACTGCCAGCGGAATGGCCAGGATGAGGATGGGAAAGGCGCGGACGCTCACGATCAGCAGCTGGACCAAGTCGCGGCCGGCAAACCGGTAGCGGGCGATCGCGTAGCCGGCGGGGCAGCCCAGCGCGAGCGCCAAGACAACTGTCATGACGCCGATCAGCAGGCTGCGGCCGAGGGCGGGCAGGATGCCGGTCGCGCTGAGGAAGAAGGCCACCGACTCGATCGAGAAGGGGCTCGGATAGAGGGCCCGCGGGTAATCGAAAACCGCTGTGCGCGGCTGCAACGCGGCGACCCCTATCAGGTACAGAGGGAACAGCATGAAGGCGGTGATCAGTCCCGCTGCGGCGTAGGCCAGCTGACGTTGAGGCGATGCTCGCCGGCGGTGGCGCCGGATGGCCGCGCTCATCGTTGGAAAACCTCCCGCGGCGTTCGCAGTAAGAGGAGGTAGCCGACAGTGCTCAAGGACGAGAGCACGAGGATCAGGATCGCGTACGTGGCTGCCAGCTGGTAATTGCGGTATTCAGTCACCCAGCTTTCGCTCTTGACTGCCAGCACGGGCAGCGCGCTGCCGGCGAGGGCCAGCACCACCCCGAACACCTGGAAGGCCGTGGTGGTGCGAAGGATCAAGGCGACCTGGAGGGTGGGCTTGAGGAGGGGCAGCGTGACCTTCCAGAAGCGCTGCCAGGCGCCTGCGCCGAGGCTTTCGGCCGCCTCATCGAGCTCGGGCGGAATGGCCTGGATGCCTGACATGATGATCACCATGACCAGCGACATGCTCCGCCAGACCTCAGCCAGCACTATCGCCGTGACCAGCCCGCCGAGGTTGTTGTAGTCCAGAAAGCCAACCGGGTGAGCGATCAGGTGGAGATCCTGAAGGACTGAATTCAGGTAGCCGTGGGAGGTGAAGATGGAAAACCAGACCAGGCCGGCGGCAAGGTCGGAAACAGCCAGCGGGATGCTCCAGATGTAGAGCATCACGTCCCTACCGAAAAGGCGGCTCTGGGCCAGGACGGCCATCACGAGCGCGATGGTGGTCTCGATCGGGATGATGAGAACCAGCAGCAGCAGCGTGTTGCGCACCGCGAGGCGAAAGTCGGTGTCCCGAGCCATGGCCCCGAAGTTGTCGAGCGTGAACGACCCCTGGGCCGACTGGAAGGCGATCAGGAGCGTCTGGAGAGCCGGCCAGGCGAAGAAAAGGGTCATGAAGATGGTGGCCGGGGCCAGGAGTGCATAGGGCTCGAGCTGCCGCCGGTTGAACCTGACTGCCGGCCGCGGGCGGCCGGCCGCCGCGCGCAGAGCAGGCGCCTCTACCTGACCTGACACGTCCCGGTGCTCGGTGGATCCGGCGGCCAGCAGGGCGCCTTGGCGGTGTCGAGCAGTGATTGCAGCTGTTTGGCCTCGTCGCTGAGCACTGTCTGTATGTCCTCGTTGTGGAGGACGATGCGCGTGAAGGTGTCGAAGTAGGCCTTGTTGAACTCGCCGTCCTTCGCGCCCAGCCCGACCGGGAGCAGCGCCGGCAGTGCCTTCTTGGCGTTGGTCTGCTTGCCGGCTGCACCTGCCTCGGCACCGACTCCCGGCGGCGCGTCGCTGCCGCTCACGCTGACGTCGGTCAGGACTGGAAAGAAGCCGACGACGGCTGTGGTCTTCTTCTGGTTGTCAGGTCGCGTCAAGTAGTCGATCAGCGCCTCCGCTCCCTTCTGGTTGGGTGCTCCCACCGGAATCGCCAGACCGGCGACCACTGACATGTATCCCAGCCCCTTCGGTCCGCTGGGCGCCGGCACCGCCTGGAACTGGTCGGGAAGGTTTTTCAGGGCGTCGATGAGCCTCGCCTGATGATCCCACGCCACCCAGACCTCACCTGACTGCAGCGGCTCCTGCATGAAGCCGTAGTTGGTGGACTGGGGATTGGTGACCGCCCACAGCCGCTTCATCAGCTGCCAGGCTTGGACCGCCCCCGGCGACTTGAAACCGCTCACCTCACCGCCGGTGTAGGAGGGGTAGAGATAGCCCTGGACGAACCGGTTCAAGAGACCACCTCGACTGCCGGTGGCGGCCGGGATCCCGATCTTCTTTTCTCCCGTCGCCTTCTGAATGTTCTCGCCCCACTGCGCCAACTGGTCATAGGTGAGGCTGTTGACGTCCGCGCCCTTGGGAAGGTATTGGAGCGCCTTCTTGTTGACCACCATCATGTAGGTGGCCTGCAGCCAGGGGATGTAGTACTGCTTCTGGGTCCCGAGCTTGCCGTACGCGACAAGCTGCGGGTTGAACTTCCGATCCTTCGCCAACCTCTGCAGCAGGGGAGTGAGGTCCTGGAGTGCTCCTGCCGACTGAAGTGGGACCATGTCACCGTGAACGTCACCTACGAGGTCGACATCCACCTTCGAGGCTTGGTGCTCGGCGAGCAGTTTGGGCACCATCTGGCCGCCGGTCAATGAAGTGTTGAAGTCAGGTGTGCCATTGAATCCTGCCAGCACCTGCTTGCGCATTCCCTCGGCCTCGTTCACAGCCTGCCCCTGCGAGGAGAGGAACTCGACCTTGCCGACGTTGGCCTGCGCAGTCGGTGTCGCGCCGCCGGTCGGCGCCGGCGTACCGCCGCAGGCAAAGGTGAGCAGAGCCGCCAGGCTCACTAGCAGGGGCCGAGCGCTCAACGGTTCACCTCCTCTACACACACGCTTGACATCGGCGGCTCCTCACTGTAGAGACTGTCCGCGACGCTGTCCACTCCCTTTTTGCCGCGGGCGGGCACGTGCCCTCTGCAAGCCATGACACCGCCCGCCGAAACGCCTGCCTTTCCTGACTGCAGGTTCCGCAGCTACCGGGCGGCCAGCTCCTGCATCAGGTGCATAACCATCTCGGTGCCCCGGTGGTACTGGTCCAAGCTGTAGCGCTCGTTGGGCGAGTGAAGGGCGTCGTCAGGGAGGCCGAAGCCTGTCACTATCAGCTGCGTCCTGAGCGCCTCCTGGAAGTCGAGCGTGACTGGCACCGAGCCTCCCTCCCGGGTGAGAAGCGGTGCCGCGCCAAAGGCCGCCTGGAAGGCGCGCGACGCGGCGGCGATGCCGGGGTGGGAGACGTCCACCCTGACGGGTGAGGCGGAGCTGAGCTCGATGAGGCGAGCAGTGGTGCCCACGGTGGCAAGGGAAGGCACGAACTCGCCGAGAGCGGCGGCGATCCGAGCCGGGTCCTGATTCGGCACCAACCTCATCGACACCTTCGCTTTCGCCGTGGCCGGGATAACCGTCTTGGAGCCGATCCCGGTGAAGCCGCCGATGACGCCATGCACATCGAGCGTCGGCCGGCAGCGGATGCGCTCGCGAGCGGAGTAGCCGGGTTCGCCAGGCAGCGCCGTACTGCCCATCCGGCGCATCAACTCCGCGTCCTCGACGGGGTCCTTGGCCCAATCGGCCAGCTCCTGCGCGCTGGGCGGCTCCACATCGTCATAGAAGCCCGGGATGAGGATGCGCCCCTCGCGATCCTTGAGAGCGGCCAGGACGTGGGCGAGGCTGTTGAAGGGGTTGGGCGCCGCGCCGCCGAAGATGCCTGAGTGGAGATCGACCGCAGGTCCTCTCACCTCGATCTCGGTGTAGAGCAGGCCGCGGAGCCCTGTCAGCAGGTTCGGCTGGCCGGGGGCAGTGAAGCCTCCATCCGCGAGCAGCAGGTAATCGCTGCGGAGGCGGGCGGCGTTGGCGCGCAGGAAATCGGGAAGGGACCGGCCAGAGGCCTCCTCCTCCCCTTCGATGAGAAAGCGCAGGTTCAGCGGCGGCCCCCCGGCCTGGAACCAGTACTCGGCCGCCTTGACGCCTGCCAGATGCTGGCCCTTGTTGTCGTCGGCGCCGCGAGCGTAGACGAAGCCGTCTTTCAGGGTCGGCTCGAAGGGCGGCGTCAGCCATTCCTCCAGCGGATCGGCGGGCTGCACGTCGTAGTGGCCGTAAATGGCCAGGGTGGGAGCTCCCGGCCTGCCCAGCCACTCGGCCACCACCACCGGATGCCCTGGCTCGCGCACGTCGACCAGCTCCGCCTCCATGCCCATGCCACGCAGCTTGGCGACCAGCCAGTCAGCGGCCCGCCGGCAGTCGAGGCGGTGCTCCGGCAGCGTTGAGATGCTGGGAATGGACAGCAGTTGGAACAGTTCAGTCTCCGCCTGACGGTGACTGGCGCGGGCAAGTTGGAGGGCGTTTTCAAGCACCAACCCAGGTTAGCTGGCGCCCGGCTTGCCCCAATTCTGCTTTGATGGCAGAGGTGCGGGAACAGCATGAGGCGGTCGAGCTCCGGGTTCCCGGCCTGGTGTTGACAGAGCACGAGTTTTCGGTGCCGCTCGATCACGCGCGGCCGGACGCCGACCACATAAGTGTGTTCGCTCGCGAAGTGGCCGATCCCGGCGGACTGGAGCGGCCCTATCTCGTCTTCTTCCAGGGCGGTCCGGGGACTGAAGCGCCCCGACCGACGCGCTTTCCCAGCTCACCCGGCTGGCTGGACCGAGCGCTCCAGGAATACCGGGTGCTGATGCTTGACCAGCGCGGCACCGGCCGCTCGTCGCCCATCGGCAGCCTGCCGGGACTGAGCGCCGAGCGGCAGGCCGACCATCTCGCCCGCTTCCGTGCCGATTCCATAGTGCTCGACGCTGAACTGATCCGGCACCGCCTGGGGGTGGACAGGTGGAGCGTTCTCGGCCAGAGCTTCGGCGGCTTCTGCGTGACCTCCTATCTCTCGCTGGCTCCGGATGGGCTGCGGGAGGCATTCATCACCGGCGGCCTGCCGCCACTGGCTCGGCCCGTCGACGATGTCTACAGCGCCACCTACCGGCGCGTGCTGGAGCGCAACCGGCGCTATCACGAGCGCTACCCTCAGGATCGCGAGCGCCTCCGGCGCCTGCGGCAGCGGTTGGAAGAGACCGAGGTGCGGCTGCCCGGTGGCGACCGCCTGACCTGGCGTCGCTTCCGGCAGCTGGGCAGCGCTCTGGGCATGAGCGACGGGGCGGCCAAGCTTCACCATCTGCTGGAGCTGCCTGCCGACTCGCCGGCTTTTTTGCACGACGTCGAAACAGGGGCGCCCTTTGCCCGGAATCCGCTCTATGCGATCTTGCATGAGGCTTCGTACGCCGACGGCTGCGTCACCGGCTGGTCGGCCGAGCGGCTCCTCCCGCCGGAGTTCAATTCCTCCGAATTGCTGACCGGTGAGCACGTCTACCACTGGATGTTCGAGGACTACTCGGCGCTCAGACCACTGGCCGCAGCGGCCGAACTGCTGGCTCAGCGCAAGTGGCCTCGTCTCTATGACGAAGTGGCGCTCTCCCGGTGCGCAGTGCCCGCCGCAGCGGCGATCTACAGCGACGACATGTATGTGGAGCGCGGGTTCTCCGAGGAGACGGCCCGGGCGATCTGTGGTCTCCGCGTCTGGCTCACGAGCGAGTACGACCACAACGGCCTCCGGGCCGACGGCGGCCGAATCTTGGACCGCCTGATTCACCTGGCGCATAACCCGGCCTGACGATGGGCAATCTGTAGGCGTCATGGGAGGCTCACCATGGCCAAGCTGATCTACTCGGCGATCACGTCGCTCGACGGCTACATTGCGGACGAGGAGGGCAACTTCGACTGGGCGGAGCCGGACGAGGAGGTGTACACCTTCGTCAACGATCTGGAGCGGCCGGTCGGCACCCACCTGTACGGGCGCCGGATGTACGAGACGATGGTCTACTGGGAAACTGCCCACACCGTCGCGGACCAGCCCCCTTTCGTACGGGACTTCGCGCAGATCTGGCAGGCGGCGGACAAGATCGTGTACTCCAAGACGCTGGAGACGGCATCTAGCGCCAGGACGCGGATCGAGCGAGACTTCGACCCTGAAGCGGTCCGGCAGCTGAAAGCGCGAGCGGGCCGTGACATCTCCGTGGGCGGTTCAGACCTCGCCGCGCAAGCGATCAGGGTCGGATTGGTCGACGAATGGCACCTGTTCGTCGCCCCCGTCGGGGTGGGAGGTGGGAACCACTCCCTCCCCAACGATGTCCGCCTGACGCTGGAACTGCTGGACGAACACCGTTTCGGCAACGGCGTGGTTCACCTCCACTACCGCACCCAGACGTGACCCGCGGCCCTTTGCGATGTCCGTTCGACTGACCGCCGCTCCTCACTTGTAGGGCATCGAAAGTCGCCGACCTCAACACCAAAGAGATGCGCCTCGACCGTGCGGACTCTAGCCAGCGGTGTCGGCCAGGCCCCAGTACAAGCGGATGAGCGTCTCGATGCCCCGGCGGTAGTGGTCCAGGCTGAAGTGCTCGTTGGGGCCGTGGGCCCCGGAGCCGGGCTGGCTCAGGCCGCTGATCACTATTGGCGCTCCCAGCGCCTCCTGAAAGTCGAGCGCCACAGGAATGGAACCTCCCGTCCGCACAGGCACCGCCGGCTGACCGAAGGCTTCCTCGAACGCTGCGCGAAGGGCCAGCGCCGCCGGGTTGCGGGCGTCGGCCAGAACGGGCCTCGCAGCGCCCAGCTGCTTCACGTCGATCCGCACGCCAGGCGTAGTGAGTCGCTGCACGTGCTCTTGCAACGCGGCCAGAATCTCGCCCGGATCCTGGTCGGGTACCAGCCGCATCGACACCTTCGCGGTCGCCGCCGCCGGGATCACCGTCTTGGCCCCCGCACCGGTGAAGCCGCCGATCATGCCGTTCACGTCGAGGGTCGGCCGCGACCAGGTCCGCTCGACAGGGCTGTAGTCGGCCTCCCCCTCCAGCGCCGAGGCGCCGATCATGGTCCGCAGCAGCTCGCCGTAGGCTTCGCTGCGGTCCCACGCGGCCAGCTCGTCCGCAGTGGGCTGCTGGACCCGATCGTAGAAGCCGGGAATCGTGATGCGGCCGTCCCGGCCCTTCAGCTCGCCCAGCACGCGGGCCAGCGTGTTGAGCGGATTCGGCGCCACGCCGCCAAAGCCGCCCGAGTGCAGGTCGCTGGCTGCCCCGCTGGCCTGGAATTCCGTGTAGAGAATGCCGCGCAGCCCGGTGACCAGGGCAGGTCGGCCATCCGGGCTGAACCCGCCGTCCCAGACCAGCACCCAATCGGTCGCCAGATCAGCGGCCTGCTGGCGTAGGTAGCGCGGCAGCGACTCACCAGTCGTTTCCTCCTCGCCCTCCAAGAGAAAGCGAAGGTTGATCGGCGGCCCCCCCGCCTGGATGGCGAAGCGGGCCGCCAGCAATGCCGCCAGGTGATTGTTCTTGTTGTCGGAGCTGCCGCGGGCGAAGATGAAGCCATCCCGAAGCGATGGCTCAAAGGGTGGTGAGTGCCACTCCGCCAGCGGATCGGGCGGCTGGACGTCGTAGTGACCGTAGACGGTCAGCGTGGGCGCGGCGGCACCGGCGCCACGCCATTCCGCCCGCAGCACCGGGTAGCCGCCCTCCACCACCTCGTGGCTGGAGACCTCGCAGCCGAAGGCGCGAAAGCGATCTGCCAACCACTCGCAGTTGCGCCGCACGTCCGCCTCGTGTTCGGGCAGAGCGCTGATGCTCGGGATGCGCAGCTCCTCGCTGAGCTCCGCCACCGAGTGGTCCCAGCCCGCCTCGGCGAACAGCAGCGCCTCCGCCAGGGATCCGCTCATTCGACCGGGAAGAAGCAGGCGGCCTGGTGGTCGCCCAGCTGCACGGTGTCGAGTGGAGGGTCCTCCTGCGCGCATTTGTCCTGGGCGTTGAAGCAGCGCGTGCGGAAGCGGCAGCCCGAAGGCGGGTTGACCGGTGAAGGCACGTCGCCGGTCAGGATGATGCGCTGCCGGTGGCGCTCGATCTTGGGGTCGGGGATCGGGATGGCGGAGAGCAGCGAGGCAGTGTAAGGGTGCTTGGGCCGCCGGTGCAGCTCGTTCGAGCCCGCTATCTCCACGATCCGGCCGAGGTACATGACAGCAATCCGGTTCGAGATGTGCTTGACCACCGAGAGATCGTGAGCGATGAACAGGTAGGTCAGGTTCAACCGCTGCTGCAGCTTCTCGAGCAGGTTGATGATCTGGGCCTGGATTGACACGTCCAGCGCGCTGACCGGCTCGTCGCAGACGATGAAGGACGGCTCGCCCGCCAGCGCCCTGGCGATGCCGACGCGCTGGCGCTGGCCACCCGAGAACTCGTGCGGGTAGCGCTGGGCCATGCGAGGGTTGAGGCCGACCAGATCGAGCAGCTCGGCCAGTCGATCCCTGCGAGCGGTCCTGCCTTCGTAGAGATGGTGAATGTCGAGCGGCTCGGAGATGATCTCCCCCACCGTTTGGCGAGGATCCAGCGAGGCGTACGGGTCCTGGAAGATCATGGCGATCTCACGCCGCAGCCCGCGCATGGCCCCGCCGCCCCTGCTGTGCAGGCTCGTGCCCTTGTAAAGCACCTCGCCGGCGGTTGGCTCGACTAGCTTCAGCACGGCGCGCCCGAGTGTCGACTTGCCGCACCCGGACTCTCCCACCAACCCGACCGTCTCGCCCTGGCCCACCTGGAGGCTCACGCCGTCCACCGCCCTGACATGGGCGACTGTGCGCTGCGCCAGGCCAGCCCTGATCGGGAACCAGACTTTCAGATCGCGGACATCCAGCAATGGCTCTGCGGCCGTCCAGACCGACTTCAGCTGCGGTCGCGCCGTCGCTTCAGCCAACTATCGCACCCGCCCGGTTCAGGTCGACGCCCGCCTGAGTGACCCAGCACGCAGCCCTCTGAGCCGGCAGCACAGCCGCGAGGGGCGGGTATTCGTCCACGCACCGGTCTATCCGGAAGGGACAGCGAGGGTGGAAGTGACAGCCGCTGGGGAGATCGGTCAGATCCGGCGGCAGGCCGGGCAGAGCTCGGAGGGGCTCCTTCGCGTCCCGGTCCAGCCGGGGGAGCGAGCGCAGCAGCGACCACGTGTAGGGATGGCTGGGATTGGCGAAAACATCCTCGGTCGGCCCCTCCTCGACGACCCGACCGGCATACATCACCATGACCCGCTCGCACATGCCTGCTACCACGCCGAGATTGTGGGTGATGAGGATGGTGGCTGTGTTGTACTCGGCGTTGACCTTCTTGAGCAGTTCCAGGATCTGGGCCTGGATGGTGACGTCGAGAGCGGTCGTCGGCTCGTCGGCGATGAGCACCGAGGGCCCTGTGGTCAGGCCCATGGCGATCATCGCGCGCTGACGCATGCCGCCTGACAGCTCGTGGGGATAGCTCTGCACCCGCTGTTCGGGCTCTGGCATGCCCACCTTGCGGAACATTGAGACCGCTTCGCGGAGAGAACGCGGCCTGTCCAAGCCCCTGTGCAGCCGGAGGGGCTCGCCCACCTGCCAGCCGGAGCGGTAGACCGGGTTGAGCGAGGTCATCGGGTCCTGGAAGATCATGGCCAGGTCCTTGCCGCGCACCTCCTGCAGCTGCTCCTGGCTGAACTGCACCAGGTCGTTCCCTTTGTAGAGCACCCGGCCGCCGGCGATCCGGCCCGGTCGCTGGACCAGGCCCATGATCGACAGCACCGTGATCGACTTGCCGGAGCCGGACTCACCGACTATGCCGAGCGTCTCGCCCGGGTCGAGGTAGAAGGAAACGCCGTCCACCGCACCCACCACTCCGTCGCGGGTGGGAAACTCGGTCCGCAGGTTCTCAACCTGGAGCAGATGCTCCGACATCTACCGGCCCATCACCGCATCTCCCGCAGGCGGGGGTCGAACGCATCGCGCACGGTGTTGCCGAAGACGTTCATGGCGAGGACTGTCACGAAGATGGCGAGCCCCGGCAGGATGACCAGCCAGAGCGAGTGATAGAAGTAGACCTGGGAGTTGCTCAGCATGTTGCCCCAGCTTGCGGTCGGCGGCGTGATGCCCAGGCCAATGAAGTCGAGCGCCGCCTCCGTCACGATGATGGCGCCGACCTGCAGGCTGGCCGCCACCACCATCACGGCGAGCACGTTGGGCAGCAGGTGGCGGCTCATCAGGCGCCAGTTGCTGGCGCCCAGCGAGCGGGTGGCGAGCATGAAATCGCGTTCTTTCACGCTGAGCACGTCCGCCCGCACCAACCTGGCCAGGCTGCCCCAGCTGACCAGCGCGATGATCACCGCCAGAGAGTAGGGGTTGCCGGGGTTGAGGGAGACAGGCCCGATGCGGGGCGCGAGGGCCGTCAGCAGGATCAGCAGGTAGATGCTGGGGATCGAGAGCACCATGTCGACCACTCGCATCAGCACGGTGTCGAGCCAGCCGCCGAAGTAGCCGGCCAGCATGCCTACGCTGCCGCCGATGATCAACGCCAGGATCACTGTCAGGTAGGCGACGAGCAGGCTCACCCGGGCACCGTAGATGAGCCGGGTCAGCGTGTCTCGACCCAGTTCATCACTTCCGAGCGGGAAGGTGAACTGGCCTGGCAGGGCAAACGTGTTGGCCAGGTTCTGGCGCACCGGGTCGTGGTGGGTGACCACCGCCGAGAGCAGCGGCGCAGCCAGCGCCAACACTCCGAAGAGCAGGATCAAGAGGCCGCAGGCGAAGCCGATCCGGTCGCTGTAGAGCCGCTCCCAAGACTCGGCCCAATACCCTCGCGCCCGGCGCCCGGCACGGCCGATAGACTGCGCTACCGGGGCCTCGATTGCTCCAGCGGTGGGATCGAGCACTACGTGTACCTGATCCGGGGATCGAGCACTGCATAGAGGACGTCGGCGAGCAGGTTGCCGGCGATCACCAGCACGGCGGTGAACAGCGTCAGGCCCATCACTGTCGTGTAGTCGTGACCCACGGCGCGCTCCAGGGCGAGCCGACCGAGGCCGGGCCAGCTGAAGACGATCTCAACGACGGCGCCGCCTGCCACCAGCGTGGGCAGCTCCAGGCCGATCAGCGTGACCAGGGGTATGACTGCGTTGCGTAGGGTGTGCACATAGACCACGCGCCGCTCGCTCATGCCCTTGGCGCGGGCTGTGCGCACGTAGTCCTGGGAGAGTGACTCCAGCATGCTGGAGCGGGTGTAGCGCGACCAAACCGCCAGATACCCGAAGGCCAGGACAGTCGTGGGCAGCACCAGATGGGCCAGCCGGTCGAGAACGTCGCCGCCATTGACTGACGAGGCGGCACCGCCGGACGGCAGGTGCGGAAGGCCAAGCTGAAAGGCTCCCACCGAGAAGATGAGCACCAGCAGCAGGGCCAGCCAGAAGTTCGGGATGGAAACGCCGACGACCGAGAGGCTGGTCAGGAAGTGATCGGCTGGTGAGCCGCGGCGGAGAGCGCCGACGACACCCATCGGGATGGCGACTATGACTCCCACGAGGATGGCGAGCGAGGTCAGCTCCAGCGTGTACGGCAGCCGTTCCAGGATGTGGGACATGACAGGGCTGCCGTCGAGCAGGGAGCGACCGAAGTCGCCCTGCAATAGACCGGTCCGCACGGCGCCCGGCCAGAGCCCCACCTGATGCAGCAGCCAGGGCACGCCCAACCAGTTCAGGTACTGAACCAGGAACGGCTGGTCCAGGCCCAGGTTGGCCTTTATCCGCGCGATGTCCTCAGGCCGCAGATTGGGGTTGAGCTGCAGGCCGGGGACGAGATCACCCGCCGTGAGATAGATCAGCCCGTAGGTGATCACCGTCACGCCGAGGAGCACCGGCAGGGCCACGATGATCCTGCGCAGCGCGTATTTCCAGAGCATCAGCTGCTCGAGCTTGGCTGCTTGCGGCTACTTGCCGTCGGAAACGGAGAGGTCCTTGATCCAGATCCGCCGGCCGTCGTACTGGTTGGCGAAGGGACCTGCGTTGAACCCGACGACCCGCTTGTTGACCCCGTAGAGGTTGTCTGGAAAGAAGAGGATGGGCGCCGGCTGGTCCTCGGCCAGGATCTGCTGCATCTTGAAGTACAGGTCCTTGCGCTTCTTTTGGTCGCTGGTCGTCGTGGCCTGATCCATGATGGTGTCGAGCTGGGTGTTCTTGTAGCTCATACCGTTGTATCCACCCGCCCGCGAGTTGCGCGAGGCCCAGACCTGCGACTGATCCGGGTCAGTGCTCCACTGGAAGCCGACCATCAGCACCTGAAAGTCGCGCGTGTTGCGCAGAGCGGGCACGAGCACCTTGTTGAAGTCGACGAACTTAGGCGTGGCGTCGACGCCGATGTCTCGCCACTGCTGCTGCATGTTCACCAGCGAGTTCTCACGAACCTTGTTGCCGGCATTGGTGATCATCTCGAACTTGAGCTTCAACCCTGCACCGTTGGCTCGGATCCCGTCTGGACCCTTCTTCCAGCCGGCGGCGTCGAGCATCGACTCGGCCTTCTTACGGTCAAAGTTGAAGACCGGCTTGTTGTCAGGGTTGTAGGCCCAGGACTTGGGCGGCATGCTGGTGTTGGCCACAGTTGCGAAACCGAAGTAGATGGCCTTCGCCATCGACTGTCTATCGAGCGCGTAGAGCAGCGCCTGGCGGACTTCCTTCTGCTGAAAGAGGGGCGTCTTGGCCGGATCCAGGTTGTACAGGTAAAAAAGGAAGAGCAGGCCGGGGAACCGGTGGAGGGTGATCAAGTCCACGGTGCGGGCGGCGTCGCCCTGGGCCGGGTCCACCGGACCGACGTCGGTCTCCCCCGTCTTCAGCTGGTTCAAAATATCGGTCGAGCTCTTGATCACCTTGATCACGTAGCGATCAACGTTGGGAGCGCCGCGGTAGTAGTTGGGGTTCTTGTCGAAGGTCACCTGCTGGTCCTTCTGCCAGACGGCGTTCTGAAAGGGACCGTTGGTCACTGTTGGGCGCCCGTTGAGATCCGTGGTGTTGATCTGTTCTGCGCTCAGTGAGCCCCAGACATGCATTGGCAAGATGCCGTACTGCAGGTGCACGGTGGTGAAGGGCGAGTAGGCCTTCTTCAGCTGAAAGACGACAGTCGTGGCGTCCTTCACGCTGACTGACTGGATGTAATCCACCAGATCGCCGCGCCGGGGGGAGTTGACCTTGTCGTACTTGGGGTCGAACATCAGCTCGTAGGTGAACTTGACGTCGTCGGCAATGACAGGCTTGCCATCGGTCCACTTGGCGTCCCGCAATGAGATCGTGTAGGTCAGTTGGTCGGATGAGATCTTGGGCAGGTCCTTGGCGAGCAATGCCGCGGGATTGCCCTTGTCGTCCGACATGTAGAGGGAGTCGTAGATCATGGACGTGGCCGTGGAGCTGGCCGTGTCGCCGTAGAGCACCGGGTTCAGGTACTGCAGGTCGGCGATCGTCGCCTCGACCACGTGGCCGCCCTTCTTGGCCTGGGATGGCTGCTGGCCCCCGCCACCGCCCCCGCCGCACGCTGCGAGAAGCTCCATGCCACCGGCAGCGAAAAGGGTGAAGGCGGTCGCGGCGCCCATGCCGCGGAGGAAGTCCCGCCGCGACCACTCGTCAAGGAACTCCTCGAATCTTTGGTAGCCCTCGTCCCCGGTCAGATCTTGCTTGCTCATGCCTGGCGAATGCCCTCCTCCCGAGTGGTTCAGCTGCCTCTTGGCCTGCGGCGGATTATGAATCGTGATAGCGATGCTAGTCAAACTCCACTCGCGCCCGGGCCCGTCGCTTACCGGCGTGGCGATTCGGAGTTCGGCCGACCTAAGACCGGTGCGTGAACAGCGAGGCAATCTCGCTCAGCGGCTTCCCGGAGCCTTGCGCAACTTCCACGGCTCGGGTCCGGACCGCCATTAGATTGGCCTTCCGTGGTCATAGGGGTGCTGCGCTTCACGGTGCATCTGCCGGAGAGCGCTTCGCTCAAAGACAAGCGGCAGGTGGTGGGCGGGCTTCTCGCACGGATCCGTACCCGCTTTCAGGTGGCTGCGGCAGAGGTGGGTGAGCTCGATCGCTGGCAGGTGGCGGCACTGGCGGTGGCCTGCGTCTCCAATGACGGTCGCCACGCCGATCAGGTGCTGGCCAGCGTGCTCGCCTACGTCGAGGAGAACGCTCGCGAGCTGCTAGTGAGCTCTGTCTCGACCCAGCTGCTCCGCATCTAGCGCCTGCGCCCGCTCAGCGTCGTAGCCAAGCACCTCGCTCAGGACCTGAGCCGTGTGCTGGCCCAGTGTGGGTGGCGGCAGCCGCACAGGGCTGGAGCCACCGTCCAGCTTCCAGGGAGCGCCCACCTGGCTCAACCAACCAGCCGTCGGATGCTCCACCTCCAGCCGCATCTCGCGCGCCTGGGCCAGCGGGCTGGCAAAGGCTTCCGCGAGATCATGGATGGGACCCGCCGGCACCCCCGCCGCTGACAGGCGAGCCAGCCAGTCGGCGCGAGTGCGACGTCTCAGGCGATCCTCCAGCTCCAGCGTCAGATCATCGCGCGCCGCCTGCCGCTTGGCGTTGCTGAGAAAGCGCGGATCCCGGGCCAGCTCGGGCGCTTCCAGCACCTCACAGAAGCGTTGGAACTGGCCGTCGGAGCCGACTGCGATGTTGAGAAAGCCGTCGCTGGTCCGGTACATGCCGTAGGGCGCGATTGTGGCGTGGAAGTTGCCGTCGCGGCCTGGCGGCTCACCGCTGGCGAAGTAGCGACCTGCCTGATAGGTGAGCAGGGCGAGCAGGGAGTCGTTGAGTGCCACGTCGATGGTCCGGCCGCCGCCTCCGCGCTCCCGCTCCAGCAGGGCGGCCAGGATTGCGTGCGCTGCAAACATGCCGGCGGTGATGTCGCCGATCGGCACGCCCGCTTTGTGCGGAGTGCCGCCGGGGGGACCGGTGAGGCTCATGATGCCGCTCGTGCCCTGAGCGATCTGGTCGTAGCCGGCCAGCTCCGGATGCTCGGCGCCAAAACCGCTGATCGAAGCGTAGATGAGCTCTGGCTTGCTCCCCCGGAGCTGCTCAGAACCGAGCCCGAGCCGCTCGGCGGTCCCGGGCTTGAAGTTCTCGACCACCACGTCAGAGGCCAGCGCCAGCTCCTGCGCGGTGTGCAGACCCGCTGTTGACTTGAGATCGAGGACCACACTGCGCTTGTTGCGGTTGACTGACAGAAAGTAGGTCGACTCGCCGCCCAGAAAGGGCGGTCCCCATTGGCGGGCGTGGTCGCCGCCGGGTGGCTCCAGCTTCACGACATCCGCGCCCAGGTCGCCCAGCAGCATCGTGCAGTAGGGCCCGGCAAGCGCGTGGGTCAAGTCGAAGACACGGATGTCGGCCAGAGGCTGAGGCGCGCTCATTCCAGCAAGCTAGCACCTGCCGAAGCGCGGTGTCGGCGCCTCCTGGCCCCACCCGCATTTATCGCGTCTGGCTCCGCGAAGAACGGCGGCACAGCACCGTATGCCGCCAATCGATTCCAGCGCCTGGCCCTTTGCCGTCAGGACTTAAGCAGAACCTGCGAGTACGCCGAAGGCGACATGATGGCGGCGCCTTGGTACGCCGCCAGTGTCAGCAGATCCTTGTCTCCAGTCACTATCACCTTCGCTGCTCCCCAGGCGGCCGCCGCCAGAACCTGGTTGTCGTCCGGATCGCTGCACACGTCAGGAAACCGATCCGGCTGAATCACGTCAACCAGCGTCATCAGCTCGTGACGGATCTCGCTGGCAGCTCCGGGATACGGCCTACCGGGCGAGCTTCGATCGGCGTCTGTTCTTGACCCTTCTCACCGGAAGGCCCGGATGACCTTGGCGGTCCGCTCCAGGGCGTCGGGATCGGCCACGTCGGGCAGACGGATCATGACCTCCGCCACACCAGCGTCGGCGAGCTCCCGAAACCTGCCCACATGGTCCCCGATGGTGCCGGCGTTGACAGCCCTCGCGAACCGGGCCGGGTCCTGCCGCCGGGGCCGGAGCCGCTCCACCAGCTCGACCACCTGGTGATCGTCGGCACCCACCAGCGCCGTCGACAGATGAGTGAGCCGGACCTCCGCCGGATCGCGGCGGATCTCTTCACAGTGCGCGCGCAGGACCGCCGCCTTGCGCCAAACGGTGGCCGTATCTCCCAACACGTTGGCGGCGTCGGCGTACCGCGCCGCGAGCCGCAGCGTCCGGAGCTCCCCGCCGCCGCCCAAGATGATCGGCACGTGCTCCTGCAGCGGGCGCGGGTAGCAGGCGGTCTCCGGCACCGTCAGCAGCTTTCCCTCGAAGGACCGGCGGCCCGGTCCCCACATCAGGGGAAACAGCTGCAGGGCGTCCTCGAGCAGGGCGTAGCGCTCCCGGGTCGGAGGAAAGCGCACTCCGTAGGCGAGGTGCTCCTCTTTGAACCAGGCCAATCCCAGTCCGCAGACAGCGCGCCCGCCGCTCAGCACGTCGAGGGTGGCCACGATCTTGGCGAGCTGGACGACGTGGCGGTAGGTGATCCCGGTCACCAGCGCGCCCAGCTGCACCCGCTCGGTGCAGGCTGCGAGGTAGGCCAGCGTCGTGTAGCTATCCAGGAAGTCCTCCCAGGGCCTGCCAACCTGCGGGATCTGGCGGAAGTGGTCCATGACGTAGATGGCGTCGAAGCCGGCAGCCTCCGCTGCTTCCGCGATCAGGCGCAGCCGGCTGGCTGTGGCCTGTGAGCCGCCGGGGAAGGTGAAGCTGCCCAGGTGCAGACCAAAGCGCAGTCCCTTCGGTTCCTCGTGGTGACGCCGGACCGCCGTCGGTGCCTCGACGAAGGCCCTGGGGACCACACGCACTGGCCTCGGCGTGAGAACGGCGTCGTAACCCTCGCCGGTCAGCTCCTCGAGAGTCCGAGGCCACCTGGCCAACTGCGCGGACAGCACGTCGGCCGGGATCCGCTTGGCCCGGTCCCGGTTGCGCGCCCGGCACTCGCCGGCCGGGGTGTCGAAGGCAACGGCTACGCAGGCGAGCTGGTGACGCCGGGCAAGGGCCAGCCACTCCCTTCGTCGCCCGGCGTCCAGACCCAGGGTGTCGATCACCGTGGTGAGACCCCTGGCGAGGCGCTTCCGGACGACGTCTTCAAGCAGCGCGAACGCATCCGAGCTGGCCGTCAAATCGCCCTCACCGGCACCGATCAGGGCCCGCAGCCGGTCGCTGGAGACGATGGCTTCGGGCGGGAAATTAGCAGCTGCCCAGGCCGACTTGCCGGAAGCACCCGGTCCGACCAGCACCACGACGCATGGTGATGGCAGGTTCAGAGCGTCAGCCATGACCCAAAGTCTGCGCCGCCGCGCCCGCCGCAGCACGAACCACCGAGCAGGAGCCGACACATAGTGGTGTATTGTGACACCGTGGGCAGGACGCAGATTTACCTGGGCGACGAGGAGCTGGGGCTTCTCGATCGTGCTGCACGTTCAACCGGGGCAACCCGCTCCGAGCTGATCCGGCGCGCAGTTCGCGGCACCTTCGGCCAGAAGACAAAGCCCGAGAGGCTCCGCGCCCTCGACGCCAGCGCCGGCTCCTGGAGCGGGCGAACCTGGACGGGGGCTGAATATGTGGACGCGCTGCGCGGCGACCTGAATGAGCGGCTCCGTCGGTTCGGGCTGGAGTGAGAATCCTCGACACCAGCGTTGCGATCGATCACCTGCGCGGCTTCCAGCCGGCGGTCAGTCTGCTCAAACGGCTCATCGCGGAAGCACAGCCCGTCCTCGGCAACGAGGTCGTTCGCTTCGAGCTCCTGGCGGGTGCTCGAGACGATGAGCTGGAGGCCCTCGAGCAGTTTTGCTCGGCAATCGTCTGGATACCAGTGAGTGAAGGTATCGCCCGGACGGCAGGCGAGCTGGCGCGCCAGCACCGCGGCGCCTTCAGCGGGATCGACGCCGCGGATTACCTGATCGCCGCGACCGCACTCGTTCTGGATGCGAGGCTGCTGACAACCAACGTGCGCCACTTCCCCATGCTGGCTGGTCTCAGGCCCGCCTACTGAGGCGGGACCGACCCGTCCGGGTGACGAGGACGGCTCTCATCCCCAGCGCCGCCTTCATCAGGTTCGGCGCGGCCAGGCGACTGATTCGGTGGACGCCCGAAAGCGGCGTCGAGGCGATGACGCACCCCGAGTAGGGCGCACATCCTGACGCCGCCCAGCATTGCCGTCCGCCCGGCACTTTAGCATTGCCAGCATCGCGACGGACGCCCTCACCTATCTCGAAGGCTTTCAGGAGAGCCTCCCCTGGCCGCTCGATCCCTTTCAGCGCGAGGCGATCGAGAAGCTGGACACCCACCAGGGCGTCCTCGTCTGCGCCCCCACCTCCAGCGGCAAAACGGTGGTCGCCGACTACTGCAACTTCCGCGCCCTGCGCGAGGGCGTGCAGGTGATCTACACCACTCCGCTCAAGGCACTCAGCAACCAGAAATACCGCGACTTCGTCCGCCAGTACGGAGCCGACCTCGTGGGTCTTGTCACCGGTGAGAACAGCATCAACGACCGCGCGCCCATAGTCGTCATGACGACGGAGATCCTGCGCAACCTCATCTACGAGGACCTGAGCCGACTGGACGGCGTGCGCTATGTGGTCCTGGACGAGGTTCACTACATCGACGACTTTCCGCGCGGCTCAGTCTGGGAAGAGGTGATCATCCAGGCGCCCAGCCAGATCAAGTTCGTAGGCCTCTCGGCGACGGTTGGCAACTACCGGGAGCTCGCCACCTGGATGGCGGAGAACCGGGGTCCCATCGCCACCGTCTACCACGCCGAGCGGCCGACCGAGCTGCGGCTCTGGCTCTCGATGCGGAACGTTTTCAGGCCGCTCTTCGACAGCCACGGCAAGGTTCATCAGGACACCTGGCAGCGCGCGCTGCGCGAGGACGAGGCGATGAGCCAGGCGCACGGCTTCAGGCGACTTCCGGCCAACGACATGCTGAAGGTGGTCGAGCAGCTGTCCGAGCAGCAGATGCTGCCGGCCATCTACTTCATCTTCTCCCGCCGGGGCTGCCGGGAAGCCCTCCAGCGCTGCGCCTATCACGGCCTGGACCTGACCAGCGACGACGAGAAGGCACGGATCGAGCGGCTCGCCCAGCAGCGGCTGGAGTCACTGGTGGACGCGGACGAGGCGGCATTGTTCAGGCGCATGGTGGACAGCAACATGCTGCTGCGTGGCCTGGCCGCCCACCATGCTGGCCTGCTGCCCTATCACAAGGAGCTGGTCGAAGAGCTCTTCCAAGCGGGCCTGATCAAGGTGGTCTTCGCAACTGAGACTCTGGCTCTGGGCATCAACATGCCTGCCAAGGCGGTGGTGGTCTCCTCCTTCAGCAAGTTCGACGGCGTGGGTTTCGCCAACCTGACCACGGGCGAGCTGACGCAGCTGATGGGCCGCGCCGGCCGCCGCGGGATCGACATCCGTGGCCACGGCGTGATCCTGAAGGAGCAGGACGTGGACATCGGCACCATCTACGAGGTGGCCATGGGGCCCGGGCCTGTCATCCGTTCCAAGTTCCTGCCCACCTACAACATGGCGCTCAATCTGCTCCGCATCTACACGCCAGAGCAGGCCGACGAGCTGATGCTGCGCTCCTTCGGTCAGTTCCAGCTGCGCACTGCCGCCGGTGAATTGCAGGAGCGGCTAGAGAACGTCCGGCTGCGGCTGGAGGACCTGAGCGCCACCTGGGACTGCGAGCGCTGCCGGCCCAAGGACGTGAGCGACTACCTGCGCAACGAGGACCGGCTGCGCTCCATCCGCCTGGAGACGCGGCGGCTCCGGCGGGAGGCGGTCCCCGTGCCGACTCGGCGGCGGGGCCAGGGCGGCTTCCGCGGCCGTCCTCACGGCCTTGCGGGCCGCCAACTGCACCGTCTGGAGGAGGAGCGCCAGGCGCTGCAGGAGCGGCAGCGCAAATCCCGGATCACGGGCTGTCCGCGCTTCGGCGAGCACCTGGCCGGCTTCGGCGAGCAGCGAGAGCTGGAGCGGGAGCTGAAGCAGGGCGAGCGGACGAAGGTCGAGCAGAACGACCAGTACCAGCGCAAGCTGCGGCGGCTGTACAGGGTGCTGGGCGAGGCGGGCTTCATCGAGGGCGACAAGCCGACTGAGAAGGGGTTGCTCACCGCCCGCGTCTACGGGGAGAACTCACTCGTGCTCGTCGAGGCTCTCTGGCAGGGGTATTTCGAGGGGCTGGGGCCCGAGGAGCTTTGCGCCCTCACCGTCATGCTGGCGGCTGAGGATCGCGGTCGGGATCGCGGACCGCGACAGCCCCGGCGTTACCCCACTCCGGCCGTCGGGCAAGTGTCGCGGCTGCTCCGTTCGCTCTACAACCGGTTCGCCGAACTGGAGCAGGACGTGGACGAGCCCAATCTGCGGCCGCCGTCATACGACTACATCGATTTCGCCTACCACTGGGCGCTGGGCGACCCCATGGACTCGATCCCCCTGCCCCAGAACGTCGACATCGGCGATGCGATCAAGGCTATGAAGTCCCTCTACTCGACGCTGCGCCAACTGGATCACGCCCTGCGGGAGAGTCGTCACCCGCTCCAAGCGACAGTGCGAGCAGCGGTCGTTCGGATGGAACGCGACGTGATCAGCCGCACCTGAGCGGTCCAGAGGCGTGACCGATCGTGAGGGGCTGGCCGGCCGCAGCTTCAGGCTCTTCTGGGGCGCGGCGACTATCTCACTGTTCGGTGACGCCGTCACCTCGCTGGCCCTGCCGCTGACTGCAGCGATCACGCTGGGCGCCGGTGCCCTTCAGATGGGGCTCCTGACCGCCTTTGGACTTCTTCCCCATCTGCTCCTCTACCTGCCCGCCGGAGTCCTGGTCGATCGGCATCGGCGCCAGCCGGTGATGATCTTCGCCGACCTGGGTCGCGCCTTGCTGATCGGATCCGTCCCGGCACTCGCCCTGTCTGGACACCTCAGCATTCAGGCTCTCTACCTGATCGCGTTCGCCGCCGGTGCGCTTCAGGTTCTCTTCCGGCTGGCCTACTCGGGGCGCCTGCAGTCGCTGGTCGCAAGTCCCTTGCGGCCGGCCGCCAACGGCCGGCTGTCGCTCAGCCGCTCACTCAGCTTCCTCGCCGGGCCGGGCGTGGCCGGTCTGCTCGTTCAGGTCATCGGTCCGCCCCTTGCCCTGCTAACTGACGCTGCTTCCTTTCTAGCCTCAGCCGGCCTGGTGACAGGCATCCGGGCCCACGAGCCGCCGCCGGCGGGATCACCACAATCGCTCTGGCAGGGCATCAGCGAGGGAGTGCGCTTCACCTTTTCGCATCCGATCCTCCGCCCGTTCTACGTGGTGGTGAGCACTATGAACTTCTTCAATTTCATCTACTGGGCGCTCGCCGTGCTCTACATGGTCAGGGCGCTCCACCTGCCGCCGGTCTTGATCGGGATTCCGCCGGTCCTCGCGGGATTGGGCGCGATCATCGGCAGTCTGGCGGCCGCGCCGCTCGCCAGGCAGGCCGGAATCGGACGGACCATGGTTGCGGGGGAGGTGATGTTCACCGGTGGATTCCTGGCGGTCCCGCTCGCCTTCGGACCGCCCCTGACCGCGACGGCGATCATCGGTGCCGGCTCCATCATTGTCGGAATCGGGCTGATGCTGCTCGACGCCAACGCCAGCACGATGCTGCAGGCGCTGATTCCGGGGCATCTGATGGGAAGAGTCACCGCTGCCAGCGACCAGCTCAACTGGGGGGTCCGGCCCCTGGGAGCCCTGGCCGGGGGCCTGCTCGGTCAATGGCTGGGTCTTCATCCGGCCCTGTGGATCGGCACGCTGGGGGCGCTCGGCGCTGCCCGCTGCCTGGTCGCCACCAGGGTCAGGCGCTTCCGTCTTGACGACTCCTGTGGGCCGCCCGACTCTAGGTAGAGAAGCACTCGCTCGCGGACAGTCAACTAGCCTTAGGACGATGCTGAGCGAAGACGCTGCGCCGGCCCGCGAGGTCCTCACCTGGGACCTCTTCGGCGAGGCGGGCAGGGACCTGGCCCAGATGGTGGCCGACAGCCGCTACCGGCCCACGATCATTCTGGGCGTCGCCCGGGGCGGCCTGCTACCGGCCGCCTGCCTCTCCTACGCGCTGGGAGTGAAGAACCTATTCACCATGAACGTCGAGTTCTACACGGGCATCGATCAGCGGTTGGACCTGCCGGTCATGCTGCCGCCGCTGCTGAACGTCGTCGACATCAAGGGAGCCTCGGTGCTGGTGGTGGATGATGTGGCCGACACTGGCCACACCCTGAAGCTGGTCACTGACTTCTGCGCCGACCATGTGGTCGAGGCGCGATCGGCTGTCATCTACGAGAAGAGCCGTTCGATTGTCAAGTGCGACTACGTCTGGAAGCGCACTGACAGCTGGGTGCTCTTCCCCTGGTCGAGCCAGCCGCCGGTGGTGAGCGGCGTCCGGGTCGCGGAAGCTTAGCGAAAGCGTCCTTAGCCTCGGCCGCGCGGGTCTCAGCCGTTCGGTTGGCGGCCCGTCAACCCCAGCAGCCGATCCTGCAGGCTCGCGCTCTCAGGGACCTGGACCTTGGGAGCGAAGACTCCGATCCCCCGCAACTCCTCCGCCTGAGGCTCGATCTGGGCCCAGAGCCCCTCGACGAGCTCGTCGGGCAGCGTTGGATCCACGCCGATCACCTTGGCGATGTCGTTGGCGCGCAGGCCGCGAAACCCGCTGATCTGCCAGAGATACTCCTGAGCCGAATAGTCACCGAACGAGCAGTGAACGGTGCGCTGGAAGTCGTCCAGACCCTGGACCGCCGCGCAGGCCTGGGCGACGAGGGCGGCAAAGCTGGCCTTGGGGTCGTCGCCCAGAAGGTCGCCCTGGAACTTGTCCTGCCCCGCCTCAGCCATCGTCAGGCCGGCCAGCATATCGGGCACCCAGGCCTCGTCGTAGGCGTGGTAGTTGATGATCTCGCGCAGCGTGACGGGCTTGTCCGTTTGCCTCCGCTGGAACTCGGCCGGCATGTTCATCTGCCACTGCCCGTCCCCAATCTGATCGACCACCCGCTGCAAAGCCTGATCGGCCAGCACGAAGACCCGACGCTCGTCATGGCTCATTTTGCTGGGCCTCAGCGAGCCAGCAGCACGGGACACTTGGCCAGGTGGATGACCTTGTGCGCCACGCTGCCGAGCATGAACTCCGAGATGTACGACATGCCCCGCGAGCCGAGCACTATGAGATCTGCTTGATGCCGTTCGGCGGCGGCCAAGATCTCACTCGCGATCGCACGACCGCCGGTCAGCGCTTGGCCGGTGACCCTGACGCCCGCCCGCTCCAGCTCGGCCACTGCCTCATCCACCATCTGCTGCGCCTCGGCCTCGCTCTCCATGCCGGTATCGCTGGCGGGCACAGCGCCGTGCCCCGTCACGACGGCTCGAGGTATGTCCGGCGCGTGAACGACAAGCACGTCAGAACCGAACTTCGCGCCCAGCTCGGCAGCAGCCGCCACGGCTTTCTGCGAGTCGCTGGACCTGTCGACCGATACCAATATGCGGCTGTACATGGGGCGAGCCTCCTTCGCAGTCGGACGGTTGCTGTCGGGATCTCTTGCTTGAGATCCTAAGCCGCCACGGGCCGGCAGTCTCGGCACGGCCTGTAACCAGCCGCCCTGGCCTCCTGCTCGGCACTGAACTCCACTCGGTTGTCAAGCGCTATGCGGCGAGCGTGGGAGCAAGTTGGCTGACAGAACACGTGAGTCGTGCGGCTGCCCAGGAAGCGCTTGTGGCGCCGAGCCAGATCCTCCAGCCAACCGAGGTCCAGGCCCTCCAGTTTCAGGATGTCCTTCTTCAATTCGGGGTGCCCGCCGGCATAGTTTCCTAGCTCTCCGTCGCCCCTGACCACTCGGTGGCAGGGAATGAGCAGAGGGATGGGGTTGTGGCGCAGAGCGGTTCCGACCGCCCGCACAGCGCCAGGTCGACCGATCTCCCGCGCCACCCAGCCGTAGCTGCGCACCTCACCGCGGGGGATCTCGAGTGTCTTGCGCAGCACTGCTTGCTCGAATTCTGTCAGCTGACCGAAGTCGTAGCTCAATCCCTGTCCCCGCGTCGCCAGCAGGGCACGGCGGATCAGCGCGGGGACGCCCTCAGCTGGTTCCAGGGATCGGCCCACCTCGCTGGCGAACCAGTTCAGGAAGGATTCCAGGCCCTTATCCGCCCGCGACACCGCGGAGACGCGGTTCCCCCGCCAGGCCACGAAATAATCGCCGATGGGCGTGGCCACCTTCGCGTACGAGTCGCGCAGACCGCAGGCGCGGAGCGTCCGCTCCAGGAACCCGTCAGGGGCTCGGGCTGCGCTCAGCTCATGCAGAGCCTCTTCCACCATGTTCATCTCAGCTCACCTCGCTCAACCAACCGGCCCGCGCGCGGAGCGCCTGCAGACCTCTGTGGACGTTGCTTCTGACTGTCGCCTCGCTCAGATTCAGCGCGCCGGCGACCTCCGCGTAGGTCAGCTGCTGCACCGAATGCAGCAGCACTGCTTCGCGCTGGGCACGCGGCAAAGCAGCTACCAGACCCGCCAGACGGCGGACGCCGGCGCGAGCCAGCACTGTGCGCTCGGGCCCGGCCCGGCGCTCCGGCACCTCGACGCCCTCAGCCTCGGCCCCAGCCAGCAACGCCAACGCGGGACGGCGGGAGCGGACCCGGTTGCGCACCACGTTGACCGCTATGCGCGACAGCCAGGCCGCCAGCCTCAGCTCTTCCAACCGCTCAGGGGGAAAACGCTTCAGCGCCCGATAGGCGCGGACGAACGTGTCCTGGGCCACCTCCTCGGCGTCGTGCGGATTCCCGCACATTCCCAGCGCCAGCGCAAAAAGCCTGTGCTGGTGCGTTCTGACCACCTCCTCGAAGCCGGCATCGAGGTCACGGGCCAGCCATTGGGTCAGCTCTTCAGGGGCCATCCACTGACTGCAACACAGGCTCCGAGGACAGCGTTGCATCGATTCGCCGGCGGACGTCATCGGTAGCCAAGCCCCGGATCTGGAGGGTGGTCCGGCGGCGGATGACGTCGTCGACTGTCTGAGCCCACTCCTGGCTTCGGGCCTGATGCACCTGGCCCCAGATATCAGGCCCATCGGGATGGATCGGTTCCAGCCCCAGCGACGCGACGTGGGCGGCACGGTCGCCGTAGAGGTGGGTGAGATGGTCCCAGATCCTCGGCTCCACCTCGACCGGCCGCTCGGGCAGCGGACCCTGGCCTGGCAGTGGCTCGTCGGTGATGCCCGACTGCGAGAAGTCGGGCAGATGGCGCAGCACCTTCAGCGCTATCTGGCGGTGGGTCGTGAGCTTGCCACCGGCGACCGACACCATGCCGGCGGGCCCGGTTCGAACCACCTCCTCTCGTTTGGCGCCCGATGTGGTGCCATCGCTTTTGGGCAGCACGCGTAGCCCGGCGAACGTGTAGCGGATCCGCTCCCGTGCCAGCAATTCCGCCGGCAGCCCGGTCGCCGCCTCAGCGAGGATCGTGTCCACGTCGTCTGGGGTGACCGCCAGAGCAGCTGGATCTCCCCCGTACTCCGTGTCGGTGGTGCCGAGCAGCAGCATCCCCTCCCACGGCACCGCAAAGGTCACTCGGCCGCCCGGCAGCGGCGTGGTGAGGGCGGCGTGCCAGGGTTCCTGGGGCGCGTCGAGAACCAGGTGGACACCCTTGCTAAGCCGCGCCATGGGCTCTGCGTCGGGGTCCTCCAGCAGGCGGATCCGATCGACCCAAGGGCCTGTGGCGTTGATCACCTGCTTGGCGCCGATGCGCAGCCCGTCACAGCGAACACCTGTCACGCGGCCGCTCAAGATCTCCAGCTCGGTCACCGGCAGGTGGTTCATGACTGCAGCACCGGCCTGGGCCGCGGCCTGGACGGTGGCCAGGACTATCCGGCTGTCGTGGGTCTGGGCGTCCTCGTAAACGCCGGCGGCGCGAAACCCGTTCCCCTGGAGAGCTGGGATCAAGCGCTGAGCGCCCTTCCGGCCGACCATTCGAGAATGGCTGTGGCGGAACCCTGAAAGGGCCGCGTAGGTGAGCATGGCGCCCGCGATCATCGGCACGTTGTGCGGGCCACCTTTGAAGACCGGGATGACGAAGTCGAGACGCTTCACCAGGTGAGGCGCTATGCGATCGAGCAGTTTGGCCCGCTCTTGATGGGCCTCGTGGACCAGGCCGAAGTCATACATCTGCAGGTAGCGGAGGCCGCCGTGGATCAGCTTGGAGGAGGCGCTGGAGGTGGCGGAGCCGAAGTCGCGGGCGTCGATCAGCGCCACCTTGGCGCCGGCGTGGGCAGCTTCGAAGGCGATTCGGGCGCCAATCACCCCGGCTCCCATCACCACCAGGTCGAACTCCTCGGTCGACAAGCGCTCGCGCGTGCGGTCCCTATCCATGAACGTCATTCTGCACCCCAGCTTTGGCGGACCTTGCCGCGGGCTACCATGGCCGCACCTGCCGCGCAGCTGACACCGCCCTCCCGGCTCCGTTCGCCGCTTGGAGGTTGAACGGTCCAGACTTATAATCCACACTTCCGGAGCCGACCATTCCTCTAGGAGAAGCAATGAGATCAAGACCGCTTGGCCTCCTCATGCTGGCGGGATTGCTGATCGCCGCCTGCGGCGGCGGCACCAGCACTTCCAATCAGCAGAGCGGCCCCAAGCATGGTGGCACGCTGACGGTGGCGGTCGGCATCGACCCCGACACGCTGGATCCGGCCGCGCAGACCACCACCACTGTTCAGCAGATGGTCTTGATGATCACCGAGCCGCTCCTCGCCTACGACGAGAAGAACACTTTGAAGCCGGTCCTGGCCGAAAAATGGGACGCCGCCGCGGACGGCCTCAGCTACAGCTTCACGCTTCGGCAGGGGGTCAAGTTCAGCGATGGTGAGCCGTTCAACGCAGCGGCCGTCAAGTTCTCGCTGGACAGGATGCTGAGCCCCGCAACCTTCAAGACCCAGCCAGGCGTCCTGCGCGTCATCAAGAGCACAGACGTGGTCGACGACAGCCACGTCAAGATCACCCTGAAAACTCCTTTCCCGCCGTTTTTGGGGGCGATGACCCAGGCCGCCGCCGCTGTCATCGCACCTAACTCTGTCAGTCAGGCGCCCAACACACCCGCGCTGATCCAGAAGCCGGTCGGCACCGGGCCTTACGTGTTCAAGGAGCGGGTCAACGGCGACCACGTGACCTTCGACAAGAACCCGAGCTACTGGGGCAGCAAGCCGAACTACGACGCGCAGGTCTACAAGGTGGTGCCGGACGCGGCGACGCGTGAGGCGTTGGTGAAAGCAGGCCAGGCGGACGTCTCCTACCTGCCACCCGCCAACGACCTGCCCGCGCTGCAGCAGAGCCAGGACCTGAAGGTCATCCTCGGCCCCTCCGATCGCACCATCTTCATGAGCATCAATACCCCTGGCAAGTTCCAGCCGCTGCTGCAGAAGCCGGCGGTGCGGGAGGCGCTGAACTACGCGGTGAACAAGGATGCGATAGTCAAGAACGCCCTGTTCGGCGCCGCCACGCCGCTGGATGCCCCGATGTCCAAGGCGCTGTTCGGCTATTGCAGCACCGGCAAGTATGACTACAACCCTGACAAGGCCAAGCAGATGCTGAAGGACGCCGGCGCCGAGGGAATGAAGCTCAAGATCATCTCCCCCCAGGGCCGCTACATAGGCGATTACCAGGTGGCGCAGGCAGTGGCGGGCGACCTGCGCAAGGTCGGCCTCCAGGTTGAGTTGGCCAACCCCAGTGATTGGCCCACCTACCTCTCGCGCATGGTCAATGTGCCGCCCGACCAGGCGACCGCCGACATGCACCTGCTGGGCTGGGCGCCCAGCTTCCTCGATGCTGCGCAACAGTTCCAGATCATGACCCCTGACAACTTTCCGCCCAAGGGCCTCAACACTTCGTACTACAGCAACCAGAGCGTGACCGATCTGGTGACCAAGGCCAACGGCGAGACGGACGCCAATCAGCGCAAGCAGGACTACTGCAGCGCGGGCAAGCTGGTCTGGAAGGATGCTCCCTGGATCTTCCTCTACAACCAGAAGAACCCGATAGTCACCACGAGCAAGGTGAAAGGCATCTATGGGCTTGCCAACGAGCAGTTCGTGACGTCCTGGGCCTCGCCCGCGTAGTCGACCAAGGACCCGGCGCGTGCTGAGCTACATTGCGCGCCGGGTCCTCATCGCCATCCCCACCCTGTTTGGGGTGGCGACAGTCATCTTCGCCCTCGTCCATCTGCAGGGCGGCGACCCGGCCCGAGTGATCGCCGGCGCCAATGCGACGCCTGAAGACGTGGATCGCATCCGCCATCAGCTGGGCCTTGACCAGCCTCTCCTGGTCCAGTACCTGATTTTCATGGGCAATCTCCTCCGCGGAAACCTGGGCACCTCGGTCCGCTCGGGGCAGCCCGTTTTCAACGAGATAGCTAGCCGTGCTCCCTACACGGTGGAGCTGGCGGTGATCAGCACCATCCTGGCTGTTGCGATCGGCGTCTTCCTCGGGGTGGTCGCCGCCACCAACCACGACAACCCGATCGACCTCGCCATCTCCAGCTTCTCGGTCTTCGGTGTTTCCATGCCTGTCTACTGGCTCGGGCTGCTGCTGATCATCCTCTTCGCCGTCAACCTGCACGTGCTGCCGGCGGCGGGCGCCAACCAGCCGACAGGCTTTATCCTGCCGTCCTTGACCCTGGCCTTCTTTTCGATCGGCTTCATCGCCCGCCAGACGCGGTCAGCGATGCTTGAGGTGTTGGATTTGGACTTCGTGCGGACGGCTCGGGCCAAGGGCGCCGACCGACCCACAGTCCTGGTCAAGCACGCCCTGCGCAACGCGCTGCTGCCGATCATCACTGTGATCGGACTCCAGTTCGGCACCCTGCTGGGGGGTGCCATCCTGACCGAGACCATCTACGCCTGGCCGGGGTTGGGCCGGCTGCTGGTCGACTCGATCTTCGCCCGCGACTTCCCCGTGGTTCAGGGCACTGTCTTCGTGTTTGCTGCCGCGCTGATCTTCGTGAACCTGTTCACGGACCTCCTCTACGCCTATGTCGATCCTCGCATCCGGTACGACTGACGCCGCGCCGCTCGCTCTGAGCGAGGCGCCGCCGCAGTCGGCGCCGAGGCTCTGGCGGCGGCTGCTGCGGCACAACAGCGCGGTGGCCGGCATGATCCTGCTGGGTTTCCTCGTGCTCGCCAGCCTGATCGGCCCGCTGCTGTTCCGCTCCGACCCCACTGCGCAGGATCTGAGCCTGGCCTTCCTCCCTCGTTCGGCAGCGCATCCTCTGGGCACCGACGATTTGGGCCGCGATGAACTGGTCAGGCTCTTCTTCGGCGCCCGCTACACGCTCTCCCTCGCCCTGGCTGCTGTGGCGCTTGGTCTCGTCGTCGGCGTGCCGCTGGGCGCCGTCTCCGGCTACTTCGGGGGCTGGGTCGACCTGCTCGTCCAGCGCGTGGTGGACGTGATGCTCGCCTTTCCCAGCATCCTGCTGGCGATCTCACTCGTCGCAGCGCTGGGCGTCGGTCTCCGCAACGTGATCGTCTCGGTGGCCATCGTGGCCATGCCTGGCTTCATCCGGCTGGTGCGCGCTTCGGCCCTGTCCATCCGCGAAGCTCCCTATGTGGAAGCCGCCCGCGCCCTGGGCGTGCCGTCCTGGCGGATCCTCCTCCGCCACGTGGTGCCGAACTCGCTCGGCCCTCTCATCGTCCAGGCAAGCCTGCAGCTAGGCGGCGCCATCCTGGTGGCTGCCGGGTTGGGCTTCCTGGGGCTGGGTGTTCAGCAGCCGACGCCCGAGTGGGGCGCCATGCTCGGCTTCTCCCACACCTACATCTTCAGCGACCCCGGTTTGCTCACCTATCCGGGTCTCTGCATCTGCGGCGCCGTCCTCGCCTTCAACCTGCTGGGCGACGGCCTTCGCGACGCCCTCGACCCCCGCATGAAATAGACGGCGGGCCGGTCCCCGCTCTCACGCCGGCGCGACCAGCCGGTTGCTCAGCCGGCCCAGGCCGTCGACCTCGACCACCACCTGATCGCCGGGCTTGAGCCAGACCTTCTCGGCGCGACCGAGAATCACGCCCTCGGGGGTGCCCGTGGAGATGATGTCGCCCGGCTCCAGCGTGAGATGGCGGCTCAGGTAGCTCACGAGCTCCTCCACGCCGAAGATCAGGTCCGCGATCGTCGAGTCCTGCCGCTTCTCGCCGTTAAGGAAGCAGCGGATGCCGACCCGGGTCACGTCGGGGATCTCCTCCTTGCTGACCAGGTAGGGGCCGATCGGCAAAAAGTGGTCCAGCGACTTGCCGAGCAGCCACTGGCTGGTCCGCGCCTGCAGCTCCCGCGCTGAGAGATCGTTGGCGTTGCAGTAACCGAAGACATGGTCCAGCGCCTGAGCCTCGGCGACGTTCTGAGCGCGCTTGCCGATCACAACCGCCAGCTCCGCCTCGTAGTCGTACTGCTCGGCCACCGCGGGCAGCGGGATGTCCTCGCCAGCGGCGGCCAGCGCGTTGTTGAACTTGCTGAACAGCACTGGGGTCTCCGGCACTGCCATTCCCGCCTCGGCGGCGTGACGCCGGTAGTTGAGACCGACGCAGATGATCTTGCCCGGATTCGGCACGCAGGGAGCAAGCATGAGCTGCGCCTCCTCCAGCTCGGCTCCTGCCGGCGGTAGACCGCCGGCCATCACGGCAGCCAGGTCCGGTGTCCCCAGGTCGCGAACTGTGCCGCCGCCATCCTTGCTGGCCAGGGCGATTCCCCTCGGGGTGTGGTGCGAGATCAGAATCATGACTGTCGGTTCCTCCGAGCCAAAGTTGACGAGGCGTAAGGGGCCTTTAGCACAGGATGGCAGTTTTCGACGCGCCGCCGCCCCGATCAGTCGGCTAGCGTGGTCAACCCCGGCCAGTCGGGGCGGCCCAGCGTCACATCGCATGGCGGCCAAAGCCGCTGGCCTTCAGCGGCGGTTCGCTCACGTCGCTATGATCCCGCCCATGCCGACGCGCATCATCGGTGCTGTCACGCACGACGTGCGCTTCCCCACCTCGCTCGAGAAGCACGGCTCTGACGCTATGAACGTGGACCCCGACTACTCGGCGGCGTACGTCGTCCTGGAGACCGACCATGCCCAGGGCCTGGCCGGCCACGGCCTCACCTTCACCTGCGGCCGCGGCAACGAACTGTGCGTGGCAGCCATCCAGGCGCTGCAGCACCATGTGGTCGGTCGCGACCTGGAGGACATCACAGCCGACTTTGGTGGCTTCTGGCGGAGCCTGGTCGGCGACTCTCAGCTGCGCTGGCTCGGTCCCGAGAAGGGCGTGATCCATCTCGCCACCGGCGCCCTGATCAACGCCGTCTGGGATCTCTACGCCAAGGTGGAGGGAAAGCCTCTCTGGAAGCTGCTCAGCGACTTCAGCCCGGAGCAGGTGGTCGACTGCATCGACTTCCGCTACATCGAGGATGTGCTGAAGCCGGGCGAGGCGATCGAGCTGCTGCGGAGCAGGCTGAGCGGCCGCGCCGAGCGAGAGGCGAAGATCCTCAGCGACGGTTTTCCCGCCTACACCACCTCTGCCGGCTGGCTCGGCTATAGCGAGGAGAGCCTGCCCGGCCGGGTCGAGACGGCCAAGCAGCAGGGCTTCAGCCACATCAAGATGAAGGTGGGCGCCGATGCAGAAACCGATCTCCGCCGGGCCCGCATTCTCCGCTCCTCAATGGGCCCCGAGATGAAGCTCATGGTCGACGCCAACCAGGTTTGGGGCGTCGAGCAGGCGATCACGGCCATGGCGGCCCTGGCCGAAGTCGACCCGATGTGGATCGAGGAGCCGACCAGTCCTGACGACGTGCTCGGCCACCGAGCCATTCGCCAAGCAGTGCATCCCATCGGTGTCGCGACCGGGGAGCACGTCCAGAACCGCATCATCTTCAAGCAACTGCTGCAGGCGCAGGCCATCGACTACTGCCAGATCGACGCCTGCCGCCTGGGCGGCGTCAACGAGGTGCTGGCGGTACTCCTCCTGGCGGCGAGGTTCGGCGTCCCGGTCTGCCCGCACGCCGGCGGGGTGGGTCTCTGCGAATACGTGCAGCACCTGGCGATCTTCGACTACATTGCCGTCGGCGCCTCGCTGGAGAACCGCATCTGCGAGTTCGTCGACCACCTGCATGAGCACTTCCTCGACCCCTGTCGCATCTCGCACGGCCATTACGAGGCGCCGAGCGCACCGGGCTACAGCATCGAGATGAAACCAGAGTCGCTGGCTCAGTACGCGTATCCCGACGGTCCCACGTGGCAGGGGCTTCGCTCCAGGGAATCGGCCTAGTTGCCGCATTGCTCAACGGAACAGGAGGGGTAGGTGCCGTGAGGTTGGAGAACAAGATCTGCGTCATCACGGGAGCCGGGTCAGGCATCGGTCGGGCGTCCGCCTTGCTCTTCGGCCGGGAGGGCGCGACAGTCGTGGCGAGCGACGTGGACGAGGCCAGCGCGGGCTCCACGGCAGCCGATATCAACGACGCCGGCGGCACAGCTGAGCCGCGCCGCGCGGATGTGACGGACCCGGAGGACACCCGCTCGCTCGCCAACTGGACTGCTGAGCGCTTTGGTCGAATCGACGTGCTCTTCAACAATGCAGGCATAGCCGGCGTGGGTGACGTGCTGGAGACTGAGCCTGACCTCTTCGATCGGGTCATGGCAGTCAATGTGCGCGGCGTGTACCTGATGACCCGGGCGGTCGTGCCGCTCATGATCGAGCGGAAGGCGGGCAGCATCATCAACATGTCTTCCTGCATCGCCGACATCGGCCTCGCCCGCCGCGTCTCCTACGCCGCTTCCAAGGGTGCGGTGCTGGCTATGACCAAGTCGATGCAGGTGGATCTAGCCCCCCACGGCATCCGGGTCAACGCGTTGATGCCGGGCACCATCCTGACGCCCTTCGTCGACCGCTACCTGAAGGAGTCGTATGCCGACCCGGAGGAGGGCTACGCCTCCATCCGCAAGCGCCAGCTGGGCGGCGACCTGGGGCGCCCGGAGGACGTGGCCTACGCCGCCCTCTACCTGGCCTCCGATGAATCGCGCTTCGTAATGGCCTCAGGCCTCGTCGTCGACGGAGGCGTGACGGGCGGCAAATAGCCTGTCCGGTCCCCGAGTAGCTGAGACGCTCTCGGTTGAGGTCGTCCTCCCCTCGCGCCGGGGGGAGGCAGGTGGGGGGCCTTGGATTGCAGGCTGGACCAGAACCGCCATTTCGTTCCTGGGGCATCTCGCCGCAGCTGCCGGGGGCTCGAGAGGGGGTTGACGGACCTTGGACGCAAGGGTCTCACCACAGGGCGGCGGGGGCAAGGCGGGCCGCTGACGCCCCCCTCCGGGCCTCCCCCCGCGCGCTGCGGGGGGAGGACGCAAAATGCCTGCTCGGCTTCTCAAGATCTCGGGGACCGGACAAAATAGCCCTGGCTCCCGCAACTACACAACATCAGGCTGAGATTGGGCATATCAGGTGCTGCACACCGGACGCGTGATCGGCCCTCTAGCAACCGCAGACTTCGACCACAAGGCTGCGGCGGCCGCGCGTCAGTGCTTGAGCGCTGCCTCTTCGGCGATCGGGTCGATGGGCTGGGGCGGGGCCAGGAAGACTATCTGGGGGTTGGTGCCTGACCAGGGGATCTGGCGCGTGTCCACCCGAAAAGGCCCCACATAGTTCATCTCCCACACCGTGTAGGAGACGACCTGCCCATCGGCACTCCGCTCCACCGCCGCCATGTACGCGACATGACCGTGGTAGGGATCGAGCAGCGGGCGTTCCCAAGACACTATCGCGCCGGGCTCCGGCTCGAGCTGGATCGGGCGGCCGGTCGCCTTCGAGAGATTCGGCGCCACGTCGGCCCCGTCGCCCATCACTGAAGGGCTGTTGGGATCGGAGATGAGGTACCAGAGCTGTTCGGCGTACCAAGTGCACTGACCGGGAGCGCCCGTCGTGTTGGCTAGGGCGGAGGTGGGCACCCAGCCGCCAGCGTCGCTCTCGACGAGACCGCCGACGACACCGCTGCCGTTGTTGAATCCATGGAGGGCGGCCACCTTGTCGGACGCCCCGTGGAGGGAGGCTTTCAGCGCGTCGATCTTCTGCTTCACCCTGGTCAGCCGGTCCAGCAGAGTGCTTCGCTGAATAAGCAGCTTGTTCAGCTCCGTCCGGGCTGTGCTGCGGGAGTTCTTGTCCCGCGACTGAATTGACTGCAGCCTCTCCAGCAGGCGCTGGGAGCGATCCGCCACCAGCCTCGACTCGGCAGCAGTCGCCCAGACGTCAGAGAGACTGCGAGCGTTGAGCAAGCGCTGCAGGTCAAGCCCCCGCGTCTCGTACCGCTGGCGGGCGTTCGCGCTGATCGAACGGCGCAGCGAGTCGATCTCCGCCTGGTCCTGCGCTGCCTGTTTGTCGGCGGCCGATTGATGGGCACGGGCGAGCTCGATCTGGCCGTTCAAAGGTGCCAGCTGGCTCTCGCCGGCCTTCTGCTCAGCCTGCGCCTGATCGAGCGCCGCCAGCACCTCGGCCAGCAGCTTTTGCTCGGGGCTGGGCGGCGGCGGCGGGCCTCCCGGCGAGGCGCTGGGGCTGGGGCTGGGCGACGGGCTGCGGCTCGGAGTGGGGGCGGCGCTGGGAGAAGCCGTCGGCGGCGCGCTCGGGGTCGCCGAGGGCGTTGGGCTGGGGCTGGGGCTGGGTGAGGGCGACGCTGTAGCTGGCGGAGAGGCGGCGGCCGCGGCAGCCGGCGAGAACGCGAAGAGGAGCGCGAAACACAGGATGAGCCGCTTCACTTCGGCACCCGCACCAGCAGAGCGGAGCTACCGAGCAGAACGCAGCTTCCCACCACCGTGACTAAGCCAATGTCCCTGGCGGCGATGAGTGGATGGCTGAGCGTCAGGAACGGCAGCGCGTAGCTGAGTCCCTTGGGCAGGGTAGTGCCGAGCCACCAGAGCGCAAGCAGAGTCAGCGCTGAGGCGGCCAGCGCGACACTCAGCGCTTGGAAGAGCAGCGGCGCGCGCAGCACCGTCGGCCGCACGCCCACCAGGGCCAGAATGCGCAGCTCCTGCCGCCGAGCCCGCGCTTCGGAGCGGAACAACCGCAGGGCGGCCATGGTGGCGACCAGCGCCACCCCGAGGTCCAGGGCCAGGGCACCGAAGCGCAGCACGTCGAGGATGCGGCTCAGCTTGCGAGCATCCTCCGGGGTGTAGGAGACGGGCACCTGACGGTCAGCCGCGGCGCTCTTCTGGGCGGCCTCGGCCACCCGGCCGCCCACCGCGGGATCCTGCACATCGACGACGAGCGTGGCCGGATAGGGATTGCTCTGGGCGCCGTTGCTGAGCGGGGCGAGCTGGCTGTCCTGGCTGGCCAGCTTGGCCGCCTCCGCCTTGCTCCGATATTGCACGCCCTTCACTCCCTGCATGGCCTTCAGTTGAGCCGTCAGCGCGCTCACGTCCTCTGGCTTGGCCTCGTCGGCCAGGAAGACCTGAATCTGAGAGGCTGACTGCATCTCCCTCTCGACCGCCCCGCCGACCAGCGTCACCGTGAGCTGAACGGACGCTGCTAGAGCCATCAGGCTGCCGACCACGATCACGGAGCCCGCCCAGGAGATCAGGTGCGGACGCTGCCAGTGCCACGAGTAAGCCAAGAGGCTCAAGGCGTGGCGGCGGACCGCATTCAGCTGGCGGCCCACCTTTCGCGCGAAGGCTGGTGACGAGGCGGAACTCACAAGCGCAGCACCTCTCCGTCGAAGTGCTGGAGGGCGGTGGCATCGTGCGTGGCGAGGAGAACTGTCATGCCATCCTCGCTCAGCTCCGCCAGCAGGTCGAGCACCTGCCAGGTGGCGATTGTGTCAAGGTTGCCGGTCGGCTCGTCCGCAAGCAGAATGCGCGGCTGGTGAGCGATCGCGCGCGCGATGGCGACTCGCTGCTGCTGGCCGCCGGAGAGGTGATCGGGCCGCCGGTCGGCGAGGTCCGCCAGTCCTACCCGCCTCAGGGCATGATGGGCCACATCCTCCGGTGACTCGATCGACCACTGTGCCAGTTCGAGCGGAAGCCGCACGTTCTCGAGAGCAGTCAGATGCGGCAGCAGCTCGTAGCTCTGGAACACGAAGCCCAGTCGCCGACGGAGCCCCGAGACCTGCCACGGCCAGAGCCGGCGCAGGTCGATGCCATCGACAAAGCCCTCTCCGGAACGCAGGCGCACAACCCCGTAGAGCAGGCGCATGAAGGTCGTCTTGCCGGCCCCCGAGGCGCCGGTCACCATCACGAACTGGCCGGGCGCGTAGCTGCAGGTGATGCGGTCCAGGACCTTCCGGGTGCCATAGCCGGCCACGGCGTCCTGGAGAACCACCGAGCCTGGCGGGTGTTCCATCCTGGCTGTGTGCTCGGAGACCGGCCCTTCTGTCTCTCGCAGCTCATTGTGCCCTCGGATCGGTTGGGTGGTCAGCACCGAAGCCCCAGCCTGTGAGTTCCAATACAAATCATTCGAGTTCTAAGAATCCAATTGCCTTTCGAAGACCGCCCCCGACCGCCTTCCGCCTCTACTTCGAGCGGTTCAGCTCTCTGGCTCTCCACCTTACCGAGATAACGCCCGCCTGGCTACGGTTCTGGCCGATCCGTCTGCGGCTCCTCGCCGCCGGCGTGAGACCGCTGCACCGGCGAATAGCCGGAGCAAGAGGTCACAGGTAGGCGGGGATAGCGCGGAAAGCGAAAGTCGGTTTGCGAGAGCCGACAGAACCAAAACTCGCTGCGCGCACCACTGACGCGAGCGGCGAAACCGCAACTGGCGCAAAGCCCGATCTTCGACGGCACGCCAGAGAATTTAGCCAGCGGCCGCCAGGTCTACGCGGAGAGCCAGTTGGAATTGTCACTGGACGTCTCTGAAACTGCCGGCCTGTGACGGCAAACGGACGGACCGCGAGAAGCCCGGCTTCCCGCGGTCCGTTTGGATAGGAAGGAGGCTTTTAGGTCTGCGGTGAGGGACTCGGGCTGGTGGCGGGCTTCTTGGCAACCTTGTTCCAGTTCGGGATCGTCTTGGCCTGGAGGACCCTGTTCTCCTGTGCGCTCGTCAGAGTTCCGTTCTGAACCAGCGGAGCCAGAAGCGGCTTCAGCGCGACCTGGTACTGGCTGCGGTACTGGTCCTCCGTCAGGCCCTTGTCACTCGCAAGCTGCTGGACTGTCTTGCCCTGCTTCAAATCGGCTGCCAGTTCCGTCCGGTTGATGCCGAGGACCTGAGCTTCAGCGGTGCCGATCGCAATGCGCAGCTGCATGGCGGACGCCTTGTTCTTGGCAGTGGCAGGTGAGTGCATCCCCGGTGAGGGACTGCTGGACGGAGCCGGAGCCGCGGCTTGAACGGTGGTCTGACCGCCGATCTGCCGGTCGTGAATGACGGCAGCGGCGCCACCGCCGACGATCAGGAGGCCGACAGCACCGGCGGCCAGCTTGGTGGCCAGGGAAACGCTCGGAATGTTCATGACCTCACTCTGCCCGGGTGTTGCAATGCAGGGCGCTGCGGAAGGTCAGCCTTCTGTAAGGGCCTGGTTGAGGGTCGATCCTGGTGGCGGGCTGCGAATCCGTTGAGTGGCCCCTCACGCGGGATGCTCCTGACAAGCGTCAGAGGCGTGTCCGCTGGCCCGTTCAGCGCTTGCTCTGCAGGGCCCCGACGAGGCGGTCGACCGAGCTGGAGACACCGTATTGGCGACCCAGCTCGGAGGCCAATTCGGGGTTGGTGGGATAGGCGTCCCGGCGGCCGGTCGGCAGCTCCACGGGGGCATCCCGGATGGGCAGCACCGTCAGCAGCGCTCGCTCGAGATAATCGCGCTGCGCCTCGCTGTACCGACCGGATGTGATCAGCCCGCGCACGCCGCCGTGCCGCTTGACCAGCTCAGCAGCGGTCTTCGGCCCCACTCCCGGCAGGCCGGGCAAGCCGTCGGAGGGGTCGCCCCGGAGGACCGCGAAGTCGCCGTACAGCGCACCCGGGACCCCGTACCGCCGTTGGAGCTCAGCGTCGTCGACCTCGGCCAGGCCCTTGCGCTCGGGATAGAGCACCTTGATCTGGTCGGAGACGAGCGCAAAGAGATCGCGGTCCCCGCTCACGACCTCGATGCGCATGCCCATTGCCCTGGCAGTCCAGGTCGCTATCACGTCCTCCGCCTCATAGTCCGGCACGCCGACGAAGTCAACGCCAACGGCCGCGAGGAGCTCGTGGATGAGCGGGAACTGGGGCTCAAGCAGATCGGGGACAGGCTCGGCCACGCGATGCGACTTGTAGCTGGGAATCAGGTCCACCCGCCACTGCGGCCGCCAGTCCTCATCGCTGGCCACCGCCAGGAGGTTCGGGCGGCGGGCGTAGATGAGGCGGGCCAGCGTGTCGAGGAAGCCGCGAACGGCGTTGACCAGGCGACCGTCCGGCGCCAACACCGTCTGCGGCACTCCATAGAAGGCGCGAAAGATCAAGCTTGAGCCGTCCACGAAGAGCCAGTCAGCCCTCAAGCTGTCAACCGCATAAGCAGCTACAGTCTCGCTGATGAAGTTCGCTCCAGTGCTGGGGAGGGCACGAGCCCGAGCCTGCTTGGGAGTTCTTTCGGGGCTGGGTTTCGCTCTGGGCGCGGGGGCGCTGGTGCGGCCGGAATTGTTCGCTCGTCTCACGGGCCAGACCCTGCCCGCGGGGAACGCAAGCCTGCCCTGGCGGCTTTTCGCAGTGCGGGAGCTGAGCTTGGCCTGGGCCCTCTTCGACGCCGCCAGACGAAACCGGCCGGACGCCGCCCGGACCGCTGCCGGATGGCTGGCCTGGAGCCAGGCGGGTGACGCCGCCCTATCGGTCTGGCTGGGGGTTCGGGACCGAATGCCCAGGCGGCTCTCAATTCTCGCTGGCGTGAGCGCGGTTTCCACCTTCGCCCTGGCTCTGGCCTGCCGCAGCGCGTACGCCACCCCGAGCACTCGCGGGTAAGGGATCTCGGTCAGCGGGCAGCCGCACCTGACCGATGGACTGCGCTTGGCAGCCCATTGACCGCCTGTCGGACAAGCACGCGGGCCAGCCCCTGGGTGGCTTCATCCCGGAGGGCTGAGGGCTCGGTTGGGCCGTGCAGGACCGGTGCCCAAGCGGTCCGTGATGTTACCCTGGCCGCACTCCGGCCGCCCGACGTGGAACACTTAGCTGTATGAGCACGGCTGGTCAGACCTTCACGATTCGCGCTGCTACCAAAGCCGATATGCCGGCTATCGTCGGCATCTACAACTGGGCGGTCAACCAAACCTTCGCCACCATCGACTCGGAGCCCCTCTCCGAGGAGGAGGCGGCGGCCTGGTGGGACGAGCACGGCAGCACGGTCACACTTGTCGCGGTCGACGATGACGTGGTTGCCGGCTGGGCTCGGCTGCTGCCCTGGCGGCAGCGGGGTTATCACATGGTCGAGGACCTGGTCTACGTCGACCCGGTCTATCACAAGCGCGGCGTGGGGCGCCAGCTGCTGAACCGCCTCCTGGAGGAGGCAAGGTCAGCGGGGCACCGCACGATCGTCGCCTCGGTGGCTGCCGACAACGGTTCAGGGCTGCGCTTGCACGAGAGCCTGGGCTTCCAGCAGGTCGGGACGCTGAAAGACGCCGCGTACAAGTTCGGCCGCTGGATGGACATCACGCTGGTCCAGCAGTCACTCTCCGAATAATCGCCTTCGGTTCTGCGAGGGCCAGCTAGGGGACTATGGGTTTGGCCCGAGCGAAGGCGGCGGGGTAGACGGCCTTCATCGTGTCGACCGCCTGCCACTGACCTACGACAGCCGGTGCGCGAAGGTTCTGACCGGCATCCAGCTCACCTGGCCCCGCGAACTTCACACCGCCGCCGTTGATGCTGGTGCCGGCCGGCTCGTCCAACCGGTAGGCTGCCTCTCGCACCGCGTCAGGTGTCACCTGTCCCTTCACGTAGGGCAGCACTTCGTGAAGCAGCGTCCAGCCGCCGACGAAGCCGGCCACCGCCGGGATTGGCATGTCCGAACCAAGCTGCTGCTTCGCATAGGCTGCCTTGGCGCGGCCGAGCAGTTCACGCGCCGCTGGGCTGAGCGCGTCGGGATTGACCTGGTCGTCCGGTTTGTCGGCGGCGAAGACCCCCACCGCCTGCGCACCCAAGGTGCGCCCAAAAGCCGCCATGCAGAACGCCGAGCTGGTGCCGACAGCCGCGCGAAGCTTGACGCCGCGGGCCAGGATTGCCTGCCAGATGTCGATCCCATCGGCGATGTAGCTGACGTCCCACAGATAGTCGGCCTGGCTCGCCCAGACCTGCTGCGCGATGTCGGTGGCGCTGTAGGCGTTAGGGTCGTACTGAATTCGGCTCACGACCGGAATGCCGGTGGCCGCGGCCAACTGCTCCTCCCCATCTGCCACCGCCCGGCCGTAGACGTCGCTGACGTTGACTATCACTGCTCGCGCCTGGGTTGGCTGGAGGCCGGCCGCCGGGAGGAGGACCCGGCTCGTGAAGTTCACGGCGATGCGACCAAGTGAACTGCCGGTCGCCACTGTGCGAAAGACGTAGCGGCGGTGTTGGGTGACCAGGTCTGCCACTGCGCCGGTCTCCCAGTAGATCACGTGCCGCTCATCGGCCCGAGCCGCGGCGGCCTCTGCGAGAGTGCTGCCGTAGGTGCCGACGATGATCGAGGCATGGCTCCTATCGATCAGCCGGTCCACAGCTGCGCGGGCCCCCTCCGGCGTCTGCACAGGCTCGACCTGGAGCTTCAGCTGACGTCCGCCAGCCAGCTCGAGAGCCGTTCGCAAGCCCGCCAGCTCCTGCCGGCCACCCTCTGCCTGCGACCCGGACAGGGGGTAGACAGCCCCCACCAGCAGCGTGTTGTCGCTGGGCCCGGCCCCCCCCGCCCCACATGCTGCGCTGAGAGTGGCGCTGGCCGCCAGGAGCGCGAAGAGGCGGAGCCGGAAGGAGTAGTGTGGCGGGAAGCGCACCTGGTGAAGGTTAGACTGTCCCATCTCTCATCAGGGGGCCGCGCTGCGCATCGGGGGAATGCTCGCCTGACGCCTGGTGGCGACCGACATCAGGCTGGCACCGGCGCCTGACCCAGGACTGAGAGGTTTGCGATGACGACCATCTATCTGGCGAGCCACGACAGCCTGATCTGCGTGCGCGGGGGCAACGGGCACTGGGAGGCGCGCCGACAGCTCCACGGCCGTGCACCGCGATCCCTCGCGGTTGATCGACATAGGCCCGAGCGCGTTTGGTGCGGCACAGCTGGCGACGGCCTCTGGCGCAGCGTCGATGCGGGAGCATCCTGGCACCGGGCCGGAGCTGGCCTCGCGGCGGCGCACGTGTCGGCGGTGGCCGTGAGCCCGCACGAACGCGCGGGGGAGGATGGTGTCGTTTACGCTGGGACCGACCCCAGCGCGCTGTTTCGGTCCGAGGACGGCGGGGCGACCTGGGAGGAGCTCACGGCACTCCGGGCGCTTCCCTCCGCCTCCAGTTGGAGCTTCCCGCCGCGGCCGGAGACCAGCCATGTCCGCTGGATCACACTCGACCCATCTGAGGGCACCACACTGTACGTCTGCATCGAGGCTGGCGCCCTGGTCCGCAGCCGGGACGGCGGCCGGACCTGGCTCGACAGGATGCCAGGCGGTCCGCTGGACACGCACACGCTGGAGGTGCACCCTGAGGTGCCGGGCCGGCTCTACTCAGCGGCCGGGGACGGCGTTATGGGCGGTCACGGCTACAACGAGAGCTGGGATGGAGGTGACAGCTGGACGCACCCTGAGGGAGGCCTCGAACACCACTACTTGTACGGCCTGGCCGTCGATCCCGGCGACCCCGGCACTGTGGTGGTCTCCGCGGCCGAATCGCCACGGGCAGCGCACGATCCCGGGCGTGCGAGCGCGACATCTACAGGCGTTCGGGTGACCAGCCGTGGCGCGAGGTGCGGCACGGGCTGCCGGAAACCAGTGGCAGCTTGCGGGCGCTGCTGGCGGCACACCCTGCCGAACCGGGGGTGTTCTACGCCGGCAGCAATCGCGGCCTCTTCCGCTCAGGCGACGCCGGCGTCAGCTGGGAAACGCTGCGCTTGTCAGAGCCGGTATCCGTGGAGCATGCCATCGCTGTGTCCGTTTAGCACCAGCGGAGCGCACACTGCAGCGCCAGGAGGATCTTCCACACCAGCCATTAAGCTGACGTGATGCAGCGGACCGCCAGTCCCAGCGCGGCGGAATTCTACCGCGGCTGGGATGGCTATCAAGAGAAGCTGGTCAGCGCGATCGCCCCGCTGGACGACGCCCAGCTGGACCTTTCGGCGGCTCCCCAGCTCTGGTCAATTCGGATGCTGGTGAGTCACATCATCGCTTCGCGGGCGTGGTGGTTCCACTTCTTCCTGGGTGAAGGCGGCAGCGAGTTCCAAAGGTATGCCCACTCCTGGCTCGATGAGGGCGGGACCGAGAGGTATGCCAGCTGGGACGACTTCGAGGTGACTGCCAGCTTTGAGGCAGCCACCAGGCGCCCGGCGTCCGAGCTGCTTCCGGGCTTGGCGGAAACCGGATCGCTGCTGACTTCCTGCCTGGAGCACTGGACGATCGCCGATCTTGCCGCGGAGGTGAAGCGGCCGTTCCCGAACGAGGCTGGCGAGAGGACCGTCCGCACCCGCCAGTGGGTCGTCTGGCATATTGCCGAGCACGACCTCCACCACGGCGGCGAGATCTCGCTAACGCTGGGGATGCACGGCCTGCCGGGGCTGAACCTCTAACTGATCACACGGGCGCGACGCCTCGCCCCCTTGAGCTGCCAGCCGCGTCCGCTAACCACCCTGGGGTCCAACGACCGCGATGGATGTGATCGCCGTTGTGGTGGTCGACTTCCTTGGGGGCCGGCTCGGCGGGAGGCGGTCGCAGGGCCACCTCCCGTGCCATTGGACAATGTCTCTACTTCTCGATCGGCGCCCTGACAGTGCTGCCCCATTCGGTCCAGGAGCCGTCGTAGTTCCGGACCTTATCGAAGCCCAAGAGCTCCTGCAGGACGAACCAGGTGTGTGCTGACCGCTCGCCGATGCGGCAGTAGGCGATCACCTCGCGCTCGCCCGTGATGCCCTTTTCGGCGTAGATGCGCTTCAGCTCCTCCGGGTTCTTGAAGCTGCCATCTGGCTGCACAGCCGTGGCCCAGGGGACGTTGACAGCTGTCGGGATGTGGCCGCCGCGCTGGGCCCCCTCCTGGGGCAGGTTCTCCGGGGCCAGCAGTTGGCCCGAGAACTCGAGCGGGGAGCGAACGTCGACCAAGCCCACCTTGCCCAGCGAGCTCTGGACGTCCTCCTTGTAGGCGCGGAGTTCCTCTCTCGGCTCGGCCGGAAACGCATAGCTCGTCTTTTCGATGTGGGGCGCCTCAGTTGTGTAGGAACGGCCTTCGGCCTCCCACTTGACGCGACCGCCATCCACCAGCTTGACCCGGTCATGGCCGTAGTACTTGAGCGCCCAGTAGGCGTAGGCCGCGAACCAGTTGTTGTTGTCGCCGTAGAGCAGCACTGTCGTGTCCGGTCGGACGCCGCTCTCGCCCAGTCTGCGGGCCAGAGCCTCCCGGCTGGCCAGATCCCTAACGGTGGGATCCTGCAGGTCCCGCTTCCAGTCCCAGCCGAAGGCGCCCTCGATGTGGCCGCGATCGTAGGCGGTGGGGTCGACGTCGACCTCGATCAGGCTGTAGCCAGGCTCGTTCAGATGATCGGCCAGCCAGCCCGTGCTGACCAGGGCCTGCGAGTTGGCGATAACGGTTGTATCGGACATATGAAATAGCTCCAGAAGAAGAGGGAAAGGGATCGACCACCGGCGAGATGCGCGGCGGCGAGGGTCGGCTGAAAGCCGACTAGCTACAGAAGCAGGTCGGGCAGTGTGTCAAACGCTGGGCCGGCCAGCGAAAGAGGTGCCGCATACTCGACGATTCTAAGGAATGACCAGCGCACCCCCGGCCAGGCTCGATCTCGTCAAGTACCAGGCGCTCGGCAACGACTACCTTGTGCTCGACCTGCCGGCTCCGCTCGAAGCGGTCGTTCAGCTGCTGCCGCAGATCTGCGACCGCCACCGGGGCGTCGGCAGCGATGGCCTCCTGTCTTTCGATCCGGCCACCTTCGCACTCCGCATCTTCAACCCGGACTCGTCCGAGGCGGAGAAGAGCGGCAGCGGCCTGCGCATAGCCGCCTGCCATGCTGTGCTTGAGCACGGGGCCACGGGTCGCCTGGCGATAGCCACCCGGGATCGCGTCAACGAGATCCTGGTGGTCGGGCGCCGGGGACCGGAGGTAGTCTCTCGCCTCGACATCGGCCCACCGCGGTTCGAGCCCGACTCCTGCCTCGAGCTGGAGACGCCGGCCGGTCGGGTCAGCTGTCGTGCGGTCGACGTCGGCAACCCCCATTGCGTGGTCTTCGGGCAGCCTGTGACGGCTGAGCGCTGCCGCGAGCTGGGACCGTTGCTGGAGAACCACCCTCGCTTTCCCAACCGGACAAACGTTCAGCTGGCGGAGCCCCTTGGTCGGGACCGCGCGCGGGTCGAGATCTGGGAGCGCGGCGCCGGCTACACGCTGGCCTCAGGGACCAGCGCCAGCGCTGTCGCGGCCGCGCTCATCCGCTCGGGCCAATGCAACAGCAGCCTTGACGTTCTCATGCCGGGGGGGACGCTGCACGTCGAACAGCTGGCCGACGGGCATCTCGTTCAGACAGGGCCTGCCAAGCGCGTCTGCGGGATCTCGCTGCGACTGGACGACCTCGACGGCCCCCTCACCGAAGAGCCTTAGTTTCCCTGCAGCAGGCCGCCCACGCCTGAGCTTTCGCTGTGCGGCAGGTAATGAGCTATCGCGTGGGCAAGGTGCGACATGCTCATCGACTGGAGCCAGATCCGGCCCGGCCCCGTCAGCGTGGCCAAGAAGAGGCCGCCGCCGCCGAAGAGAGCGTTCCGGATGCCGGGCACGGTGGTCACGTTGAAGGCCACGCTCTCCTCGAAGAGCGCAACGTGGCCGGGATGGATGCGGAGCGTGTTGCCCGCCTGCAGGTCGTACTGGACGACCTCACCGTGAAGCTCCACGAAGGCCAGTCCCTCACCGCCCAGGCGCTGCATGCGAAAACCGGTGCCGCCGAAGATGCCGGCGCCCAGCCGCTGGTTGATGCCCATTGTCAGCTGCACGCCAGGGGTGGCGCACATGAAGCCGTGCCTGTGCACCAGGTAGCTGCGCCCCTGGCCCAGGTGGAGAGGCATGATCTGGCCGGGCAGCTTGGCGCAGAACGTCACCATCCCGGGCCCGCCCTGAGAGGTGTACTCGGTCATGAAGATGGTGGATCCGGCAAGGGCCCGGCCCATGACCGCCATGAAGCCGCCCTGCTGGCCGCCGACCGAAGTGCCTGTGTTGAGCCCTATCGACATTGAGATCCAGGACAGCTCGCCCGATTCGGCGAAGACCATTTCTCCCGGCTGCAACATCATTTCCAAGACGGGCATTGTGGTGCCGACGATTCGATGATCCACTGCTGATGCTCTCCTTTCAGAGTCCTACGCCCAAAGTTCGCCTTCGCCAGACATCTGACCAGCTGAAGCCGCGGCAGGAAGTGGCTGCGGCCGATCGCGCCGAATTCATTACTGGATGCTGCGCAGGCTGCGGTCGGCTTTGGTCAGCAGCCTGGCGCCGCCGGCTTCCACCACCACGTCATCCTCGATGCGCACGCCGCCCCAGCCAGGCAGGTAGACGCCCGGCTCAATGGTGATCACCATGCCCTCCTCCAGCACCGTCTGGCTGCCGGGATCAAGGCTCGGGTGCTCGTGCGCCTCCAGCCCCAGCCCATGCCCTAGGCGGTGGGTGAAGTGGTCGGCGTGGCCACCGGCCCCGATCTTGGCCCGTGCGATCTGATCCAGCTCCCCGGCTGTCAGGCCTGGCTCGACCGCTGCGACAGCGGCGTCGTGGGCTGCCAGCACGAGTGCGTGGAGCTCAGCCTGCTCAGAGCTGGGCGGCCCGACCACACCCACGCGCGTCACGTCGGCCGCGTAGCCCTCGTGGCTTGCCCCAAAGTCCAGAAGGACCAGGTCGCCGAGCTGCAGGCGGCGGCCTGTCTGCCGGCCGTGGGGAAGGGCTGAATTGGGCCCGCTCAAGGCAATGCTGCCAAACGCTGCTGACGTGCCCAACTCGCTCATCAAGGCCTCCAGCGCCCTCCCCATCTCAACCTCGGTCATGCCTTCGTGAAGCCGCTCCCAGATGGCCTCGCTCACAAGGTCAGTGAGCTGGGCGGCGCGCTCCAGGGCTGCCAGCTCCTCGGGTGACTTGCAGGCCCGAAATCGAGTCAGGGTCGGGCCAACGTCCACGGCTTCTGACACACGTGTCAGATCGCGCAGCTTCTCCCAGCTGCCGAGGCTGATATGGGCCTTCTCCACCGCCAATCGATGGCCGATCCCTGCCAGAGCCTGGGCCACCTCCGGCCAGGGATCGCTGCCGTCTGCCCAGGGCAGCAGCGCCGCTCCCCTCACCACTGAGCGGGCCCCCGCCTCCTCCAGCGCCGGCAGCACGACAGTGGCTTCGGTGGCGGTCACCACCAACCCATAGAGCCGCTCGTGCGGATTTAGACGAAGACCTGTCAGGTAGGCGATGGAGACGGGGTCGGTCAGGTAGGAGGCTCGGACCGACTCGGAGCGCAGCCAGGTTTGCAGCCGATCGAGCATTTTGGTGGGCTCAGCTGATGCTGACTATGCGCACTGTGTAGCTGCCTCCGGTCGGTGTCTCCACTTGGACCTCTTCGCCCGCTCGATGGCCGAGGAGAGCTCGTCCGATGGCTGACTCATAGCTCACCCGGCCGGCCGCGGGATCCGCCTCGGCCGGCCCGACGATCTTGTACGACTCCTCAGGGCCATCCTCTTCGACGAAGCTCACCGTGCTGGAGATCTGGACTTCTCCGGTCGGGATCTGCGACTCGATCAGGACGTGGTTCTGGACAATGCGCTGCAGCTCCTGGATCCTCGTTTCCAGGAAGGACTGCTCGTTGCGAGCGGCGTGATACTCAAAGTTCTCGCTCAGGTCGCCCAGCTCGCGCGCCGACTTGATCTTGGCCACTATTTGTGGCCGGCGCACCTCGGTCAGCTCCTGCAGCTCGCGCCTCACACCGGCGAGTCCCTCGGCTGTGATCGGAACCTCGTCGGATGACCTCATCCCAGCCCTCCCGGAAGCAGTCCCTGGAGCTGCTGGTAGACGCGTCGCTGGATCAGATGCGTGACGCCAAACACCGCAGCCGCCAGGGCAGCGCCGACCAGTAGAGCCAGCAGGGCGTGCCCCAGGTCAAGGTGGAGGAGGATGGGCAGAAGGGCGACTATGTCGTCGCCCAGGATGGCGGCGGCCACCAGTGCAAGCGGTGTGACTATGGGGAGCAACCGGAGGCGCTTTAGCACTTGCGGCACGGGCTGCGGCGGTCGTGGCATCATGCGCTGGCCCATGACGCCCACGCTGGCGACGTGCCGCAGGTTGGGCGTGACAGAGAGCATCACCGGCACCTGGTTGCCTGGCACCTTGGCCAGCTTCTCCGGCTGGACGAGGAACTGCTCCTGGCCGCCTCGCGTCTTGATCATCAGAGTGCCCAGCCCGAGTGCCTGACTCACCTCGCTGGCGCCCAGGAGCTGCCCCTGGATCAACTTCGGCTCGGCGCTGCGGTCAGCTCGCGCCAGCCGGATGCCCGGCAGCAGGAAGGCCGCCATAAGCGCGACCGGGATGATCCAGACGATCGCCGCAGCGATTCGAACGGGCCAGCCATAGGGCAGGAGGAGCAGGATGGCCACGCCCAAGAGGAGGCAGACGACCGCGGCGATCAGCGCGTAGAGGCCGATCCTGACCACCAAGCTTGGCGCGTAGCCCTGGAGCATGCCGCCGCTGCGAACGTACTGCGCCTGCGTCTTGCGCTGCTCGGTTCGCGTCTGAGGTGCTGCCGGCTGAACCGGCGGCTTCGGCTTGACCACCCGGCGAACCTGCTGCCTGGTGCCTCCACTCTTCTTGGCCATCCCAACGGCAGTCTATCTAGTGTCCAGCGCCAGAGATTCGTTGGCAGTTTACGGCTCCGGAGACCGATGCCAGCGTGGCTGGACACTTCGGTGAGAGCGGTTTGGTCAGCCGCCTGAGCGCGTTTGGTCACGCGGCTGGCAGCACCAGCCGAGGTGCGCCCTGCGCACAGCTATGGCTCAGCAGTGCCAGCGCGGGTCGGGAGGCGCCTGGAATGTCGCTTCGGCGCGGGGCGTTGGCCGTAAGGCTCCGTCGTCTTCGAGCAGCCCCGCAGCGATGAGCCGCGCGGCAGCCTGGTGCTCCGCGTGGTTGCGGAGCGCGTGTCGGGCTCGCTCCTGGCTCGGCCGGGTGAGCGCCCGGTGAAGCACCGCAGCGCCAACGAGGTCGAGCGGCTCGCGGCTGTGTCGGAAGCAGCGGGCGATCTCACGTTCGTCGAGGAGCCCGGTCGTGGTCCGAGCCGCCATCGGTTTCGTGATCGGACGCGAATACTTCAGAGAACGCGCGCTCTCAAAAGCTACGCCAAGTCTCGCTATTGGCGAGGAGCGGGGAAGTCGTCGTTGTGCCTTTCAGTCCTGCTTCCCTGCGACGCGAGCGTCAGTCGCCTGGCGGTGCTTACTGCTTCGGCGGTGAGCGGCAGCCTTATCCAGAGTGCGGAAGAGCACAAGTCCTGACCGCTGCCCCTGCCGCTGGCGTTCCAGCAACGATCTACACGACCAGCGTCGCGGCGAGCTCTGCCAGTTGGTCGACGCCGTCACCGAAGTTCGTGCCGCTCGTCATGACGATGACGTGGTCTGCGCCGGCTGCCAGGTGTTCACGCACCTTGGCTTCGATTGACGCTGCGTCCCCGTGCCCGATGATTGCGTCCACCAGCCGGTCGCTCACGTCGCTGATGTCTTGCTCGGAGTAGCCCAGTCGCGTCATAGCGGCTGGATAAGTGCCCGGCTGACTTAGCGGGCCGGCGGCCCTCTGCCGCGCGGTGGTCCTCGCTTGGGCTGGGTCGGCGTCCGTGACAACCGCCAGCCCGACCACCAGGAGCTTGTCTGGCCCGAGTACCTGCCTAGCGTGTGCCGTGTATTCGGGGGGCACCATGATGGGGATCGCCCCGTCGGTGGTTTCGCCTGACATCGCGAGCATCTTCGGGCCGGTCGCCCCGACAATCTTGGGGTAGGCGGCATCGGGCGCCGGTGGCATGGTCAGAGAGGCCATCTGGTCGAGGTAATCGCGCATCGTGGCCACGGGCCGGCCGAAGTCGCGGCCGACGCTAGCCGCTTGCTGCGGATAGCCGACCCCTAGCCCGAGCACGAAGCGGCCTGGAAAGGCCTGGGACAGCAGCGCCGCCGCGGCATGTGCAGTCTGCGGGGGCCGAGCCCAGATGTTGGCAATGCTCGTCCCGAACACCATCCGCTGTGTGGCGGCGAGCAGCACGGCCAGCTGTACCAAGGCGTCTTTGCCGCCGACGACCTCGTTGGTCCACGCGGCACGGTAGCCGGCATTCTCGAGCCGGTGAACTGCCTCACGCTGAACATCGACCGGCGCCGTGCTGTTCACTGAGACCGGTAGCAGCACGCCGATCGGCCCCGGCGCACGTCGGGTTGCCTCAACGACAGTCGTGGTTGTCATGGCATCCTGTTTCAGTTCTCGACGATCGTAGCCGCGATCGAGATCGTCGATGGTGGTCGGCCGACTCACAGAGTCGCTGTCCATGCCAAGGCACAGCTCAACCGCGTGGGATCTGCATGTGGACCCGGCACTGGCTCTGGCTCACGAGTGCAAGCCGGAGACGAATTCGCCGCCCACGTCGGTGGCGAGTGACGCTCCGAACAGCGCAGCTGGGGTGTAAGCGCCTGGTTCTGCTTGTTGTGCGAGCAACCGGCGGGCGACCTCGGCGGCAGCCGCTTCTGTGAAGTGTTGAGCGTCGTCGAGTCGTAGCCAGCCTTCGCGGCGGGTGCCGTCGTTCCACTCGGCCCGAACGTGTCCCCAAGAGAACGTCCTGGGACGCTCGCGCTCACGTATGGGGATGCGGGCGACGCGATCGATGGCGAAGCGTCGCAGGGTCGAGGAGCGCATCAGGGTTGACAGCACCGGGAAAGCCACGCGCATGGCTGGGCTGGATGGGATCTCCGATGACGCGGAGATGACTGAGTCGGCGTGGCTGGCTCGCCATGCGGCGAGGAGGTCACCGGTCGGGAGTGCGGCGGTGGTGACGGTGTCGCCGGTGGGGGTGGTCAGTTGTTGGCGTGCGCCGGCGACTGCGAATCGGACAAGGCTCCCGTGCTCGACGCGGCGACCTCCCTCAGGCGCGCCGTCGAGGATGCTGCCGGCCAGCGCGGAGCCGATGACACCTCTCTCGGTCGCCAGCGAGGGGATGGCATCGACCCGCACTCGCGCAGGTGCCGCGCGCCCCTCACAGACGTGGAGCACGACGCTTTCGGTGGCGATGACCCCGAATCCGGCGCCGGTCACGACGGTGCTGGCCTTGTCGACTGCCCGCTGGTGCCCGTCCAGGACGGCGCGGATGCCCGGGAGCTCGTTCCCGATGTCAACGTAGTGCCCGCCCGGCGGGCATGCCTCGATGACCGGCACCGAGGTGCGGGCGAATGGGCCGATCGTGTTCAGGACGACCGCAGGCGCGGCATGTCGCATCTGCGTCAGCAGCGATTCGAACGAGCCGGAGACAACGTCGACATCCCCCAGTTCGGCCGCGATCGATGCGAGGCGGGCCGCGTCCCGCCCGGCCAACACAATGGTCTGGCCTGTCTCGTGCAAGCGCTGGGCGATGCCGCTCCCAGTGCGCCCGGTTGCGCCCAGCACCCAGATGTCGTTGCTCATGTTTGCTTCTCGAAGTAGGTGCCGTGCTCGATGTCGTCGAGCAGCGAGATCTCGGTCGGTTTCCACCCGAGCCGTTCGGTCGTGAGCGCGCTGGAGGTGGGGTTGTCCACACCGACGAAAGAGGCGAGGAAGCTGAAGCGCTTGGTCACCTGCTGGGGGGTGGCTGCGGTGACTGGGAGCGCTAGGTGCCGGCCGATCGCGGCGGCGATGTCTTTGAACGGCACGCCTTCGTCGCCGATGCCGTGATAGCGGGCGCCGGCCTCACCGTCTTCCAGCGCCTACACGAACAGGCGGGCAGCGTCGAAGCGGTGGACAGACGGCCACCGGTTGCGACCGTCGCCGGCGTAGCCGGAGACGCCGTACTTGCGGGCGTAGCCAATGAACCGCGGCAGAAAGCCGTGGTGGTCACCGTCGCCGTGGACGATGGGCGGCAGCCGCACGAGAGATGCGCGCACGCCGCGCCCGGCAAGGTCCGCGACGGCCCGCTCGGTGGCGCCGCGGAGCGCGCCGACTCCGTCGGGGTCGATGTCGTCGTTCTCGGTGGCCAGCCGGCCGGCCGGCAGGGCGAGGGTTCCGAAGGTCGACACAAACGGGCGGCCAGTGCCAAGCGCCTGCCCGATGGTGGTGATGGCGGTGCGGTCCGAGGCGCTCGTGGCCCTGAGGAACCTTGGCACGATACGGCGAGGGCTGCCGCCGAGCACAACCCGTAGGCGCGTGGCGAGGCCGGCGTGCGAGAACTGATGAAAGTAGGCGGTGTGGATCGCCGCGTCGGCCTGCCTGGCCCCGCGGCGAAGGCTGTCCGGGTCCTCAACCGACCCGTGATGAGGCGCCGCCCCAGCGGCCGTCAGCGTCGCGGCCGCCGCGTCGGAGCGGGCCAGGCCGATTACGTCGTGCCAATGGCCGATGAGTTCTTCGACGACGGCCGAGCCGATGAATCCGGTTTCCCCTGTAACGAACACTCGCATGCTCAACGTCCTCTCCCGGCGCATGAGTCGTTGGAAGCCGAACGCACGCGACCGGCTGGAGCGCGCGGCACTGGCCTTGTTCCTCGAGCGCGGTTTCGACAGTGTGACCGTCCCGGAGATCACTGCCCGCGCCGGGCTGACGACGCGTACCTTCTTCCGACACTTCGCTGACAAACGCGAAGTTTTGTTCGCCGACGCCGACCAGATGCCGGCCCTCGCGGCCCGCCTAGTTCACGACGCCCCGCCCGACCTCGGACCGATCGACCTGGTAGCGCGCGCGCTGCCGACGCTCGCGGCAACAGCGTTTGAAGGCCGCCTCGAGCAGCTCAAGCACCGCAAGGCCATCATTGACGGCAACGACGGGTTGCGCGAACGCGAACTGCGCAAGAAGGAACAGCTGGTCGACGCTATCGCCGAAGCATTCAGGCACCGCGGCGTCGACGACCTGACCGCCGCCGTGACGGCCGAGACCGCAGTCGGCGTGGTCAAGGTGGCGCTGCGCCGGTGGGTCGAGTCAAGCGGTCAGGAACCGCTGCGCACGGTCATGACCGACTCGCTAGCGCAGATAAGCGAAGCCTTCGACCAGTTCAACCAACCCAGGTCCGGACCTCGGAGGAGCGCGGAGTCACCGTTGATCGCCTGAGCCGATCATGAGCCCGACCTGACAACGGAGCGCTCTCTCGCCATGGGCCGACGGACGATCAGGCTGCCGCAATCCCGCCCCGATCCAGCTGCGCGGCGCGGGCCTCGCGTTCGTTAGGTGACGACCATCTCTCTCGGCGGGAGCAGCGCCCTGCTTAGGGCGGATGCGGGACGCGATCTGCAGCTGCCAGCGGCTGGTTGAGCGAACACGTGGTTCGACGCCAGAGCCTCGCTGTCATTCGACCGACGTTCTACTCAACGAACCCCTAACCCACGACACTGGCGCCCCGGCCGCGGAGGCGAGTCTGGGCATTCTCGCAAGTCAGCTTGAATTCGCCTCCCGCTGGGTAGGCTTCGAACAAGATGAGCAGCGGATCCACGGATTTGGCGGAGTCGCTGAGCAGGCTTTTTCGCTCGCTCAGCAAAGCGGCGGTGCGCGAGGCCCCCTACCTGAGGCGGGCCGGCGAGAAGATAGTTCGGGAGGACCTGCCAGGGCTTGAGCAGGCCGTCAGGCACCGGTTCAACGAATTCAACCGGCGCTGGCCGCCTTCCTGAAGCCGGCGTCCTGGCGTTGCTCGACGTTGCCCAGGGCGACCTGGGCCGCGTGACCGAGCCCGGACATCATCAGGGGACGTTAAGAGCCCCCACAAAGAGGCCCTGAAACCCCAGGTCCTTGACCTGGCTGGGACTGGCCAGCTTCAGCTCGTCGACGTTGCTCTCGCCCTGAGGGGTCGCCTGAACGCCGACCACCGTCTGTCTGTCGAGCCAGCCCTGACCGACGAACGTCGATGGCAGCTGAACGACGCTGCCATCCCTGCCCGCCACCTGGGTCCCGGCGGTAACACGCTGGCCATCGGGCGAGAGTGTGAAGCCACCGTCGCCTGGCTTCTTGGCCTCGAAGAGCAGCGATCCGTCAGGATTGCGCGCCTGGGCGGAAGCGCTCTCGCTGACGCAGAGTAGCGTCCCGTCCGGGTTGACGGCGACCGCCCGGCAGCCGCTGCCACCCAGCTGCCTCTGCGGCCAACCATCAGGACCCAGCGTGCTGACGTGGCCCCAGAACCAGAGGCCGGGTGATGCCTGCTGGGTGGCGGGCGGCATGTCGGTTGTCACCACCGGCGCGTCCAAGGCCCAGCCGACCACTGCAACCGCGTCGGTGGGTGGCTTCGTCTGCGGCCACTCCTGATGCCGGATGCGAGTCGCCGCCTGGCCAGGGCTGGCGGCGTAGATGTCCAAGGCGAAGTTGCCAGGTCCGAACGCCTGACCCGGGCTCGGCGATGGCTCGGGCCAGGTGAAAACCGCGCCGACCAACCGGGATCCGTCAGGGCTGACCGCGAAGGAGAGCGACTGCTGCGAGCCGGTCAAAGGAAACTGAGCGACTTGCTGCTCGGTTCCGTCCACTGCCAAGGCGCGGACCCGGCCCTCTCCGTCCGCGTAGTAAGCGTGGCCGTCGACGACAGTGGCCTCCGGCGCCAACACTGGCGCGGCGAAGTTGACCCGAGGCGCGGAGCGCGGTGTGAAGCTGTGGGAAACGATCACTGAGCCGTCGGGCCTGCGCAGACTTATGCGGTTGTGGATCGGTTGAGCTCTCGGCCCTGGCTCCAGCGCCACCATCACCTCCCCATGCACTACCTGTGCGGTGGAGGCCGAGGGGACTGACGACGACGAAGGGTTGGACTGGCTGGCCGCCGAGCAGCCACCGGCGAGCAGCGCCAGGAAAATGCAGCCGAGCATCGATCGAGCGCACGCTCGCAGACCCATCCCTCCCCTACTAACCATTACTTCCCAGCTAGAACGCAACCGAGCCCACGGCTGTTTCGTCGCGGAGCCAGTTCGTACCTGGCGGGGCCGAGACGCCGTTAGAGTTGGCGACGATGCTGAACTGGGGAAGCATCCTGCTCCGCTCGCTGCTGGCCTGGGCGCCCATCGCCTTGGCGGTGCTCGCGGTCGGTGGCCTCGCTTATGCGGTCGGCCAGCAGACGATCCGAGCCGGCGCTGACGACCCCCAGATCCAGCTCGCCCATGACACCGCCCAGCGTCTGAACCGGGCCCCCGAGCCAGTGCGGTCCGCGGGCGCCGCTCAACCGGCGGTCGATCTGCGCCAGACGCTGGATCCCTACGTGATCCTTTACGACGGCAATGGCCGCCCTGTGAGTCAGACTGTGCAGCTCGACGGCGCGACCCCCGCTCCGCCGGCCGGCGCCTTTGCCGCGGCCACCGGAAGGGGCGAGAACCGCATGACCTGGCAGCCGGCGCCAGGTGTGCGCAGCGCGGTGGTCATCGTGCCGTATCGGGACGGCTACGTTCTGGCCGGGCGGTCGTTGTCCCTCGCTGAGGAGAGGGAGCGCTCTCTCTCGCAGCTGACGGCGCTGGGCGTCCTCGCCACTCTGCTGGCAACAGCGGCGGCCTGCTTTGCCTCGACCTGGCTGCTCACGCTGTGGCGGGGCAGCTCAGCCCGCGAGCGGTAGCAGCGGATCTCCCACACCTGGCTCGGCACCAGGCGGCAGCGGGCGGGCGTCAGGCAGGAGCGAATACCGACGCCGCCAGAGCGCACTGGACGGCCAGCCGCGCCGCCCGCTGCCAACTAGGGCAGCAGCGCCGCCAGGATCTCGCGGGGCCGGTTGGTGAAGACCGAGTCGGGCCGGCAGGCGCGGCACCAGGCCACCGCCTGCTCGTCGTCGACAGTCCAGACGCCGACTGAGCCGCCGGCGGCATGGACTGCCTGCACCAGCTCGGGATCCATTGCGCCGTAGTGCGGGGCGTAGATGTCGGCCAACGCTCCTCGCATCAGGCCGACCGGGTCGATGGGTCTGGCGCCCTCCAGGATGCCCACCTGCAGGTGAGGCTCAAGCTCCTTCAGGCGCCTGACGGAACTGTGCAGGAAGCTGATCACAGCTGTCTGCTCGACGAGCTGATGCTCTCGAAGGAGGCCGACCACGCGCTCCTCCAGGCCCGGATAGGCAATCGGAATCTGCTTCAGCTCGATGCAGAGGCCTGCCCTGCCGCTCACGAGGTCCAGCAGCTCGCGCAGCAACGGCAAGCGCTCGCCGCTGCCCGCGTCCAGCTGGCGCAGCTCAGCCAGAGTGTGCTGAACGACCAGCCCGCTGCCGTTGGTGGTGCGGTCCAGCGTGTGGTCGTGGATCACCACCAGTTCGCCGTCAGACGACGGGTGGACGTCGCATTCGATCATGTCGACACCCAACTCGAGAGCCGATCGGAACGAGGTGAGGGTGTTCTCAGGCGCCTCGGCCGGGTTGCCGCGGTGGCCGCCGATCAACGGTCTACCGGTGGCTTGCGCCCGCTCGTAGAGGTCGCGCAGAGGGGTGGGCGGGCTCACGGGGTCAGCAGTCTATAGTCAGCAGAACTGTGACTTCCGCGCTCCCGCCGGCCACCCTGGCTGCACTGCGCAAGAGCGGTCATGTGCGGGAGAGCGTGAGGGACGAGCTGCGCCGTAACCTGCTCTCCCGGCTCCGCTCCGGCGATGCACGGCTGCCCGGGATAGTCGGCTACGACCACACTGTGCTGCCTCAGCTGGCCAACGCCCTGATTGCCGGGCACGACATGATCCTGCTCGGCGAGCGGGGGCAGGCCAAGAGCCGGATCATGCGCTCACTGGTGGACCTGCTGGACGAGCTGACGCCTGTGATCGCCGGCTGCGAGATCAACGATCACCCCTACGACCCGATCTGCCGGCGCTGCCGGGATCTGGTCCAGGAGCGCGGCGAAGACACCCCTGTGGCTTGGCTCGGCCGCGGCGATCGCTACGGTGAGAAGCTTGCGACGCCAGACATCTCCATCGCCGACCTGATCGGCGAGGTGGATCCCATCAAGGTGGCGGAGGGCCGCTATCTGTCAGATGAGCTCACCATCCACTACGGGCTGATCCCCCGCTGCCATCGAGGCATCTTCGGCATCAACGAGCTGCCCGACCTGGCTGAGCGGATCCAGGTCGGCCTGCTCAACATCATGGAAGAGAAGGACGTCCAGATTCGCGGCTACCGGGTTCGGATGCCGCTGGACCTGGTGGTGGTCGCCAGCGCCAACCCCGAGGACTACACCTCTCGGGGCAGGATCATCACGCCGCTGAAGGACCGCTTCGGCTCGCAGATCCGCACTCACTATCCGCTGGCCATCGAGGAGGAGGTGGCCATCATGGAAGCCGAGGGGTCGGCGCCACCAGCCGGTGTCGAGGTGCTCGTTCCCGGCTTCATGAAGGAGATAGTGGCGGAGATGACGCATCTCGCCCGGCGCAGCCCGCACATCTCGCAGTCGTCAGGCGTGTCGGTCCGCATGTCGATCGGCAACTTCGAGAGTCTGAGCGCGAACGCCATCCGGCGCGCCGCGCGACTCGGCGAGGAAGTGGCGGTGCCCAGGATCTCAGATCTGGCCTATCTCGTCCCCTCCACCGCGGGCCGAGTCGAGATCGAGGCGCTCGACGAAGGGAAGGAAGAGCAGGTGCTGGAACGCATCCGGCGGGGTGCCGTGGCTGCGGTGTTCGGTCGGCACTTCGCTCCCAGCCAGTTCGAGTCCCTGGTCGGCAGGTTCGATGAGGGGCAGGTGATCGAGGTGGGCGAGAGCTTGCCTGCCGCCTCCTACGGGCGGGCGTTCGGGTCGGGAGCCGAGCTTGGCCCCGCGCTGCGCAGGCTGCAGCTGCCCGACCGGCCGGAGGTCCGCGCTTCGGCGTTGGAGTTCCTGCTGGAGGGCCTTCATTTGGCCAAGCGGCTCAACAAGGACGACATGAACGACCGGGTGATCTACCGGCGCTGAGCCAAGGGGAGGCGGGCCTCCCCTTCGAAAACCCCTCCGGGATCGCTTCACTTGCATGCCGAACCCGAGGCCGGGCACTCTTCGTCAATCCACTGTCCCGCTTCGGTACCGACGTCGCGTACCGGCCGGGATGAACCCGGCCTTTCGACCTAACACTAGGGCGCCGGCAGACGAGGCAAGCTACGCCAGCGACAGAGCTGGCTCGGAGTGGGATGGGCAACCATTGCGCCGGGGCAGGTGCCAGTCGGAGCGGCCGGTAGGCTGCCCTGAGTGTCTACCGAGTTGGATGTGTGGCAGGCGGTCGACAAGTACCTTGGCCAACGCTTGCTGCCTGCTGATCCGGTGCTCGAGGAGGCGCTGCGCTCCGCCGCCGCAGCCGGACTGCCCGAGATCTCCGTCTCGCCGGCCCAGGGCAAGTTCCTGCACCTTCTCGCTCGGATCTGCCGCGCTCGCCGCGTCCTGGAGCTGGGCACCCTCGGCGGCTACAGCGCCATCTGGCTGGCCCGTGCGCTCCCTGCCGACGGCACTCTCGTCACGCTCGAAGCGCAGCCGGCCTTTGCTGAGATCGCTCGCGCGAACATCGCTCGCGCGGGACTCGCAGACAGGGTGGAGATAATCGTCGGCGCCGCGCTCGACACGCTCCCCGCCTTGAAGGAGCGAGCTGAGGAGCCGTTCGACCTCGTCTTCATCGATGCTGACAAGCCGAACTCGCTGGAGTACATCCGCTGGGCCCTTCAGCTCAGCCGACCCGGCTCGGTGATTGTGCTTGACAACGTGGTTCGGCAGGGCGCGCTCGCCGACAGCACGTCGAGGGATGAGAACGTGGCGGGCATGCGCCGTGTCTTCGATTTCCTGCCCACCGAGCCCAGGCTTTCTGCGACCGCACTGCAGACCGTGGGGGTGAAGGGTTATGACGGCTTCGCCCTCCTCCTGGTTCAAGGCTGAGAGCCGCCGTCTGAGCCAGTTTCGACGCGGGAGTCTCAAATGACGCGCTCGGTTAACCAAGCGCCGGTCGGCCCGGAGGCTACTTCTGGAAGTAGAAGACTCCTGCGAAGCCCATCACTATCAGCGTGACGAGTATGAAGAAGACGATCTCGATCCGCAGCGAGAGCCGGACCAGTCGCTTGGCCTTCCGCGTTCGCTCGCCACAGTTGTCGCAGTAGGCCGCGCCGACTGGCAGCTGACTCTGACACCGATCGCAGTTGGTCTGCTCGGTCTGGATCGCGGTGGCCACTCCTTGAGTATGCCTCAGTGCCAGGCCAAACCCGAGGTCTGTTCTCCCTTGGCATTTGCGCATCCAGCGCGAGATGAGCGAAGCTGAGAACGATCATGCAGATGCCATCCGATATGCGAGAGTTCAACCGCCAGGTGATCGAGGAGTTCAGGGCCAACGGCGGCAGGCTCAGCGGCCCGCTGGCCAAGAGCACCCTGCTGCTGCTCACCACCACCGGTGCCCGCAGCGGGCAGCCCCGCACAGCGGTCCTCGGCTACGGGCGGCACGCCGACAGCTACGTGGTGATCGCCTCCAACAACGGGGCCACATCGCATCCTGCCTGGTACCAGAATCTCCTCGCGAATCCAACTGCCACTGTCGAGGTCGGCCGGGACAGGTTCCAAGTCCGAGCGAGGACGGCGGAGCCGGCCGAGCGGGAACAGGTTGCGGCGGCCGTTTCCTGGCTCGAGCAGCAGCAGGCGCTGACCAGTCGCGAGATTCCCCTGGTGCTCCTCGAAAGGATCAGCTAGAGCCGAATCGACTGCGCGGCGGCCGGCGGCCGGGCGCCACTGACTACGCTGTGGCAATGCCTGATCAGATGGGCTCCAGCGAGGATCTGCTCGTGGTCATGAGCACGGTTGCTGATCGGGCTCGCGACCTGGTCGCCGGCCTGGACGAGCCGCGCTTGGGCTACAGGCATGCTCCTGCCCTGCCCACCGTGAGGGAGGCGGTGACCTCCCTCTGTCAGGCAGGGATCGCGGTCGACGGGCTCCTGCGGCACGCGTACCTCGAGCCTGAGCAGCGCGAGATCCCGCTCAGCGAAACGCTTCGCTCCACACCGGAGGCGGAGGTCAGCCCGCCGGCGGCTGAGCTGCTGGAAGCGTTCGCCCGGGTGCGCCGGCGAACCATCGACCTGCTCCGCGGGATGTCCCCGGGCGATTGGCGTCGCACCTTCGTCGACTCCCGTGATGGCGAGCTCACGCTGTTTCAGGTCTGCGAGCGCATCACCCGCCAGGAGATCGGCCGGTTGGGCATGCTGCGCAACCTAGTCTCCCTGGTCCCGGTCGTCTGAAGTCGGGCCGCTGAGTGAAATACAGCGGCGGGCAGGAGGTAGGTATGAGCGAGCTGGAGATCCTGGGCGTTGACAGGGCACGAGCCGCCCCCTCTTCCCAACACCTGACCGGGTGAGGTTCAGCTGGTCGCGCGGAGCGCCGGTGCAGCGGGTGCTCTCCCGGCCGCCGTCCCGGCGTGTCGCTGGGAGTCCCGTCTCCGCGGCGAGCGCTCATCCGAGGGCGTCAGCTGCGCCTGACGCCCTCAAGGCGGCCGTGCGCGAGAACGTGCCCGTCTACCGCTGCGAGCACGTCCTCGAACCCGGTCAGCCGCCTCGTCGCCGGGATGGCCTCTTCGATCGCGTACAGATGGAATCTGTAGCGGTGCACGCCGTGTCCGGGCAGCGGGCGCGGACCGATGTAGCCGGTCCGGCCGCGGCGGTCGGGCACGAACCGCACTTTCGGGGCGCCGTCATTGAGCGCTCCCTCCGTCACCCCAGTTGCGCCGACGTCGAGAAGAGCAATCAGATGCAGCCCCGGGTGGCTGAACGGCACATCGACGTCCTCCATGACGAGCAGGAGCTGCGCCGTCCCCGCCGGCGGGCCCGACCACGTCAGGGCGGGGGAGATGTTGTCGCCAAGCCCGCGCCTGCGGTACGCGGCTGGGATCGACTCCCCGGGCGTGAATGCGGGGCTGCTCAGCGCGATGCTCACATCGCTGGCCAGCTGCGGCGCATGCCCGATACTGCGCTCCTCGCCGGCGCGCTTGCCGCGCAGGAGCCAGCCTAGCGGCGTGAAGATGATTTCCAACAAGCTCATGGGACCTCCGACGAATCTTGTCTGCGGACGACACCTCGCTCAGGCCGCGCCATCCCTCGGACCTCTGCCCGCAGCTCGGCCAGGCGGCCGGCGCTGATCGCCTCTCGAATCCGCCGCATGAGCCGGTTGGTGAAGGCGAGGTTGTGTTCGGTCAGAAGGGAGATGCCGAGGATCTCCTTCGCCTTCACCAGGTGATTCAGGTACGCGCGGCCGAAGCGCCTGCAGGCTGAACAGGGACAGCCCTCCTCGATCGGCTGATCTTCGAGCTTCCGGTCGGCCTTGGCCAGGTCCAGGCGATTCCGCGGCAGTCCCAGGTGCAGCGCCTGGCCGTGGCGGGCGATCCGGCTGGGCATGGCGCAGTCGAAGCTGTCGATGCCGCGCAGCGCGCCTTCCACCAGGTCGTCGGGCTCCCCCACTCCCAGCAGGTGGCGCGGGCGCGCCTCCGGCAGCAGCGGACGGACGAGATCCACAACGCTGTACCAGTCCGATTTCGACTCCCCCAGGCAATCACCGATGCCGTAACCGTCGAAGTCAAGCTCCGCCATTCGCTCAGCACTCCAGCGGCGGAGATCCGGATAGACCCCACCATGAACTATGCCGAAGAGCGATTGGGGGGCGGCTGGACCCAGTACTCGGAACGCGTCGAGGCAGCGCTGGGCCCAGCGGGCATTCCTCTCAGTGGCGATCTGCGTGTATTCCCGGGTGACATGAAAGGGAGTGCACTCGTCCAGGCAGAACAGGATGTCGGCGCCGAGAGCCTGCTGCAGCTGCATGTTGTTCTCGGGCGTGAAACGGTGACGGCTGCCGTCGACATACGACCGGAAGTCGGCTCCCTCCTCGTCCACCCGCACCGCGTCCAGCGCATCCTCCTCACGGCCGAAGTCAGGGATACGGCGGCGACCCTTTAGCTCATCGGCGACCTGGCCGTGGCGAAGGCTGAAGACCTGGAAACCCCCCGAGTCGGTCGCCAGGACGCCCGGCCAGCCCATGTAGGTGTGGAGACCCCCCGCGCGCCTGATGACCTCGGGACCCGGCTCGAGCGTCAGGTGGAAGCTGTTGCAGATCGCTGAATGGACGCCGGCCGCTGCAGCCACGGCGGGATCGAGTCCCTTCAGGGCGGCCTGCGTGGCGACGGCGAAGAAGGCCGGGGTCTCAAGCTCGCCGTGCTCGGTCCTGATGACTCCGCGCCGAGCGGCGCCATCCTGGGCGGTGATGCTGAACTCGAGCACCCCAGGACTCTAACCAGACGAGCTGGAGGAGCACGCAGCCATCGAGTTGCAGCTCCCGCCTCAGCGGCAACGGCGTCCTGCAGAATGGGCGCATGTACGGTCCAGTCATAACGGGAAGCAAGTTCCGGCTGCGGCCGCCGTCCGAAGAGGATGCGCCGATCTTCTGCGACTGGTTCGCGGATCTTGAGGTGACGCTCTATCTGAGCCGCCGGGTCACTCCGACGCTCCAGTTCGAGCGGGAGTGGCTGCAGAAGATGGCCGCCAGCGACACCGACGTCGTGTGGTGCATCGAGTTTGAGGACCGAACGATCGGCACTACGGCGGCGCATCGGATCGACTGGCAGAACGGCCACGCCACAACCGGCACGGCCATCGGCGACAAGGGCGCCTGGGGCAAGGGAATTGGCGGCGAGCTGATGCGCCTCCGCCGCGACTACCTCTTTCGCGAGTACCGCCTAAACAAGCTCAAGTCGGCCTATCTCGAGGGCAACGAGGCCAGCGCTCGCGCCCAGCGTGCGGCCGGCTACCGCGAGGTCGGCCGCTTCCACCAGGAGTTCTTCCGGGACGGTCGCTGGTTCGACCAGATTCAGACCGAACTGCTGCGGGCAGACTGGGAGAGCCTTCAGCCGTAGGGCCCAAGCTGTCTGGCAGCGGTCAGTCCCTACCATCATCAAGATGTCCGAACACCCTGCCCCACTGGCTGGTCAGCAGTCCCCGATCGCGCCCGCCGGGGCCGCCGCCCCACCCGCCGGCGGCGGTCAGCCGCGGGGCAAGAGGCGGCGCCACGGTCTACGCTCAGCCGGCCGTGGCGAAGCTGCGGGCAGCGGGCAGTGCTGGATGCTGGTCATCTCCCCCGACAATTTCCGCAAGACGCGAGAGCAGGGTTTCTCGGTGCAGGGAATCAAGAGCCGCCACCGCCGGCGGGCGGAAACCATCCGACCGGGCGATCACCTGCTCTACTACATCTCCGGCCGGATGTGCTTTGCGGCCACCTGCACCGTCACCTCCCCTGTGTTTGAGGATCACAGCCATCTCTGGCGCACCGCTCGCCGGGAAGAGGACTACCCGTGGCGCGTCAAGATGCGGCCCGATCACGTGCTGGAAGAGTCGGAATGGGTGCCTGCCAAGAATCTCGCCTACCGGCTGGAGTATGTGAAGAAGTGGCCGCCGGAGCAGTGGTCAATGGCTTTCCAGGGTCATCTGCACCAACTGCCCCAGAAGGACCTGAAGCTGATCGAGGACGAGTTCAAGCGGACTGTGAGGGACCGCGCTGCTGCCAGCTGAGTCGCACGCGGGGGATCCGCTCGGAGTTCGGAGCGCCTGCGCCTGGGTGGTGGGGCGCGCGCGCGACGTTCGCTTGGGGGATCTCGCGACGGCAGCGGAGACGGTGCGGAAACGGCCGCTGCCGGCATGGGACGGCGTCAGCCATTTCGCTGACGAGCCCGAGCGCGCCCGCCGCTATCTCATGGTGCTGGACACTATCAACTTCTCCTTCTGGCTGCCCGGGGGCTGGACGGGACAGAGGCCGGGCGGGTACACGCAAATGGCCGAGCGCCTGCGTGACGTCTACCGCGCCGGCACTGACTTGGAGGACCCCGATTCGCTGGTGGCGATCGACGCCGAGACTCTGGGCAGGCTGCTGGGGCCTTTCCCCATGCTCGCCGAGCGGGCGCAGGCGCTGAATGAGCTCGGCCACCACGGCTACGACGGGCTGGTGGGCGAAGCCGCCGTCGACACTGCCCGCAATTTCGGCGAACGACTCGACAGCTACCGCGATGTGTCCGGCTATGAAGGTCGGGAGGTCCCCTTCCTGAAGCGGGCGCAAATTGTCGCCGCCGACCTGCACGCCGCCGGCCTGGCCGGCTTTCCCGACCTCGATCAGCTGACCTGCTTTGCCGACTACAAGCTGCCCCAGGTGCTGCGTCATCTGGGCGCCCTCGAGTATTCGTCCCCGCTGGCCGCGCGGGTGGACGGCTGGGTGGAGCTGCGGAGCGGCGAGCCGGCGGAGGTGGAGATCCGAGCCGCCACTGTAGTGGCGGTCGAGCGCCTGCGCCAAGAGCTGACCGACCGGGGCCGCCAGCTCACGTCGGTCGAGCTCGACTGGCTGCTCTGGCACCTCGCCCAGGAGACCTTCCCCATGTCGCCCTATCACCGCGTGCGCGGAATTTACTACTGAGGTCAGCGGCTTCCCGTACATGCGCCGCTGGCTAAGCTCAAGGCATGGATCGGAAGGAGCATGACCTCGAACGAGAGCGCCGCCGCCGCTCCACCCGGTGTTCGTTCTGCGGCAAGCGTCAAGACCAGGTGCGCAAGCTCGTCGCCGGCCCGGGCGTGTACATCTGTGACAGGTGCATCGAGCTCTGCCAGGAGGTGCTCGATGAAGACTCCCGCTCAGCGCCCCGCCAGGGCCACGCCCCTCCCCCAAGCCGCGGTGAGCCGCTGGCTATGCGGTTTCGAACCCTGCTGAGGCAGCTCTTTCCCAGCTCCGCCGTCGAACCGGCTTAGACGCACTCGCGAGGCTAGTCAAACCCGGCCCGCTTCGATCAGCTGTCGGCGGTGGGGACGCGCGCCGTCGCGCCGCGCTGGCTGTAATGCTGGATGACTGCCACGTCGCCCAGCGCATGGAGGTTGGCGAAACGCCGCCGTTCAGGCAACACTTCCTTGCCAACCTCCTTCAGCCGCTCCTCGACCACCCAACCGGCGATCTGGACGCGCGAGCTGAATCCGAGCTTGTTCAGAATGTGAACCACGTGAGTCGCGACAGTGGTCCGGCTCAGGAACAGACGCCTAGCGATGGCGAGATTGTTCAGGCCCTGGGCCACCAGATCGGCCACCTGCTGCTCCCGGTCACTGAGCAGGCTTCGCCTCGCCTGTTCGAGCTGCACCACGCCGGTTGGACGTAGGACTCGGGCCGTCCTCTGAGGCAGGTCGGCTGGATGGTCGGTCACTTCACTGAAAAGCATCAGGAGGTGAGTCGAAGCCTGTCCCTCTGGGGTGAGTGGATATACCTCACACTCCCAGACTGTGGGGGCAGCCGCGACGGCGGTGGCGGCTCCCCGTCGTTCTGAGTGGAGGTAGCCCCGATGCCGGCCAGGCTGCCCGGTAGCACGGACCTGACGGACCACTGCCAAGAGGCCTTTCCGCTCGGTTGTCGCCAACAACTCCGCCAGTGGTCGATTCTCGAGACTCCGCGTGTCCTGTGAGGCCCAGCTGCGCCAGACAGCGTTGCCGTACTGGCAGCGAAACGCCGGTGAGCAGTCAGTGAGCAGAACTGCCACCGGCAGGGTGTCGAGCAGCCGGCCCGAGACATCCAGGACATTTGGCTGGGCGAGGGATCTCAACACCGTGGCGAGCTGCTGTAACGAATTGTTCACAGCCGACCCTCGATGGCTCAATCCCCCCACCTCGCTCTATACGAAGGGAGAGCCGGGAATGGACATCGGAAATGCTGCCTAGGTAGGTGTCGAATCGTTCGTCTGGAGGATGTGGGGAAACCTTGGCGGCCACAAGCTTGCTAGGGCAGATACGCGACGACGTGACCCACCGGCAGTGCTGGAACTAAGTCGATCGATGGAGATTGGAGGAAACTCATGGAATACCGTCCCGAAGGAACCCGCCGGCTGCTCGACATGGTCGCGTCCCGCCGCGACGTCCTACGAACCGGAATGCTGGCTGCGGGCGCTGTCGCGGTCGGCGGCCCGCTTCTGACAGCCACCCCGGCTTTCGCCGCAGACTCGGCGTCTGACACGGTCGCGAAGCTCAGTGTGGTGCCGGACGAGGTGACCGACATCAAGACCATCTTCATAGTCGCGGAGACCGCTGAACAGCTGGCGATCACGCTCTACCGGAACATTGTCAGAACCGCCCGGGCGGGGAAGCTCAAGCCGGCTCTGCGCCAGAGCGAGATCGAGGCGCTGGCTGCAGCCGGCATCGAGGAGCAGATCCACCACGAGCTGTTCGCCGCCGTGACCGGAATGCCTGTCATCCCGACCGCCACTCATTTCAGCTTCCCCAAAGCTGACGACACCTTCGCGGAGCTGGACGAGTTCATCTTCGCCCAGCAGCAGTTGGAGGGGGTGTTCGACTCCGCCTTCCTGGCCGCGGTCAGAGAGCTGGCGTCGCCGCCGAATAATCAGCCCCGGCTCGCCCAGATCGCAGCGCAGATCGCGGTGATTGAGTCCGAGCACCGGGCACTGGGCCGTCAGATCCTCGCCAACCACGGCATCGACACCATCCCGAACAGCAACATCCCCTTCTCTGACGGCCCCTTCGGCAAGGTCGATATCGGTCCCGGCACGCTGCCGACCAGCCCGTCCGACAACTGGGCCTTTGCGCCCGTCTTCGTGGAGTCGGTGCCGGATGCGGCAGACCTGGCGAAGGCCGCCGGCTACCTGAGCCCAAGGCCTGGAAACGACTTCAGGTACGTTCCCATCAACCTCAAGGACGGCGGTTACTACCAGCACATCGCCGACAAGATCCAGTTCCAGCTGCCGTACATCAACACAGCAGAGGACGGCGACTAAGTGGTCCTATCCCCGAGTGGGCGAGACACTCACGTTGACCAATGACTCTCCACCCAGCGATAGATCTGACCATCGCGCAGCTCATGCTCTGACGGCGGCCCCGTGGGATGGGTGAGGGCAAGCCTGGCCAGCACATTGGTCCGCCCGCGAACCGCTTGACCGTCTTGGCCAGTCCAGTGAAGATAGGGATGGAGTAGCGGCTTCAGCGTGTCCCAATCTCGCTGATCGATCGCCGTCCACGCAGCCCGAACGACGCTATCCATAACCGCGAACTCTAAGCCGCCGTCGCGCGCCGCGGTAAGAACGCCCGGCAGGACCGCTGGGGTCGCCCACCTTCCCGAGGCCGATACGTCACAATCCAACTGGGCAGTGGTGCCTCCTTAGCAGTGAAAGCGAGATCCGTGAAGCCCATGGGCGAAGAGCCCGCCGACCGGGGCGCCGCAGTGCGGACGGCGCCAGACTCGTTCGAGTCCCTCTTCCTGGCCGAGTACGGGAAGGTCGTGGCAGTGGCCAACCGCGTCCTGGCCGATCGCCAGGAAGCTGAGGACGTGGCGCAGGAAGTCTTCTTGGACTTTCACCGCAAGCACCCAGCGGACGCCGGCTACGCCCCGGCCTGGCTGCAACGGGCCGCCGTCCACACTGCCCTGAACCGGATCCGCTCCCGCAAGCGGCGGGAGCGCCGGGAGGTCAACGACGCCAATCTCCGCACCGACACGCCGCCCGATCCGCAGGACGTGCTGGTCGTCAACGAGGAACGTCGGCGGGTGCGGCAAGCGCTGAGCCGGCTCTCCACCAAGCCCGCCTCCCTTCTCGCTCTGCGCTACAGCGGACTTTCCTACGTCGAGATAGGTGCCGCCCTGGGAGTGGGCACCAACCAGATTGGCACGCTCTTGCGACGTGCCGAGCAATCACTGCTGAAGGAGCTGAACCGTGTCACACCTGCCTGACGGAACCGTCCGTCGCCTCTACGACGAGCCTCTCGCTCTCAGCGAAGCCGAGCGAACTCACTACAACGGCTGCGCCGCCTGCCAGGAACGCTTGAGCGACATCGCCGCAACGACTCGCGGCGTGGCTGCCGCCCTGGCCGTGCCCGGCGTGACAGTTGACCCTGAGGCGGCACTGGTTCGCTTCAACTCCAAGCTCGCCGGCCAGGGAAATCCCTCAACGCTGCAGCGGTTGCGGTCAGCGGTCTGGCCGCAGGCGCAGGTCAGTAGCTGGCGGAAGCCGGCGCTGGCAGGAGTTTTGGCGGTGGGCTTGGTGGCCACAGTGGCCGCCACCCCGATCGCCCAGAACGTACGGCAAGTGTTCGAGCCCAGCCAGGTGCAGACCGTCAGCGTGGGCAAGCCCACACAGTCTGATATGAACAGCCTGCAGGCGTTCGCCCGCTGGGGTGACGTCAAGTGGGTGAGCCAGCCGCAGCTGCAGCAGGCGGAGACTGCCGCTGAAGCAGCCAAGATCTCTGGACTGCCGGCGCTGAAGGTCGACACATCCAAGCTGCCGCAGGAGTTCGCCAATCAACCGGTCACCTACGCGGCCATGGCAGGCGCCACCGGCTCAGTGACGTTCAATGCCAACGCTCCAGCCAAGCTCAGGGGAACCACTCTGACGGTCCAGGTGGGACCGGCTGAGGTGGCCGTAGTGGGCGACCTCAACAAGGCGGCGCAGGCGGGAAAGACTGCCGATGGCTCCAAGACGACGCCGCAGGAGATCGCCAGCCAGGTCGGCCCGGTACTGGCCATCGCGGAAATGCGGTCGCCCAAGGTGACGTCCAACGGCGTCAGCGTGAGTGACGTCAAGAAGGCGCTGCTGGCCAGCGATCCCAGTCTCAGCCAGCCGCTGAAGGACTTGATCAACGGCTTCGACAGCCCGGCCGGCAACCTGCCGCTGCCCATCCCGGTGGACATGGCATCCGCACACCCGGCAACTGTGCATGGCATCCAGGGAACTGCTATCGGCGACAACACGGGCCTGGGTGGGGGCGTGATCTGGATCGACAAGAAGAGCTCGACCGTGTACGCGGTGGCCGGCCTGCTGTCGGCGGACAGCGCAGTCAAGACGGCCGACGGACTGAGCTTCAAGTAGCGTTTCCAGTCAGTTGGTAGATCTGCAGGAGAGGCAGGCGGCGGCCACGGTGGCCACCACCCCGCCGGCAAGTTATTGTTTCGAGCTGAACAAGTCCTACAGCGGCAGCCTGGCGCTCGCCGGTCTGACGATG
>NZ_JBPCPN010000030.1:0-35468 GCF_050999135.1 Candidatus Dormiibacter sp.
TGGCGATAGATGAGGTCATCATTTGTCATGGCGGCTCCCTCCAATGGATTCACAGCACCCACAGGATGAGCCGCCACCTCTACGCCTGGGAAGCCCCCAGTTGTCTACACATCTCGAAAGCCGTGCAAGCTAGCTCTCACCATTGCCCGTTCGCCGCAAGCCAGGCCGTTAGCGCCCCCCTCCGCACCTCCCCCCGCGGCGCGGGGGGAGGACGACTCCACCTACGAGCGCCTCCACTACTTGGGGATCGAAGACTCTAATCCGTCGTCGACCGGGCGTGTAGCGACCAGTTGGCAAGGGCGCTTCCAGCGCGCGCAGGATCAGGTCCCGGTCGCTGCTCGGGCCAGACCGACCGGATTGCCGTCGGGATCGGTGACGTAGGCAACGCGTTCGCCCCACGGCATGTCCTCGGCCTCGCGAAGGACAGTGGTCCCCTGGTGGCGCAGTCGCGCCACGAGGCCGTCGACGTCGTCGACGTAGACGAACATCTCGAACCGCACATCAGTACCCGCCCTGGCGCCGTAATGCTGCTGGGGCCAGTCAGTCGACACCACGGCCACCTCGAAGGTCCCTCGCCGCAGCCCAACGTAGCCAGGTTCGCCGTCGGCGGGCAGCTGGCAGTGCCGCTGAAACCCGAGTCCCTCGTAGAACCCAGCTGAGGTGTTGACTTCGGCCGCGAAGATGACTGGGAATGCGCGGTCGACCATGGGCCCGAGCCTAGCTAATTGTGCGGCTCGACTGAGGCGAACTGCTCCGGCGCCGCAAGCTAGCCGGTCGCTGCCTCTGCGCGGCGCCGCGCTCGGGCCTGGTCGACCTCGGTCAGATGGCGCTTGCGCAGGCGCAGGTTGAGTGGGGTGACCTCGAGCAGCTCGTCGTCGTTGAGAAAGTCGAGCGACTGTTCGAGGCTGAGCTTGTGAGCGGGGGTCAGGCGGACGGCGATGTCAGCAGTGGAGGAGCGGATGTTGGACTGCTTCTTCTCCCGGCAGACGTTCACTGCCATATCGCCCGGCCGCTTCTGCACGCCGACGATCATCCCCTCGTACACAGCCGTGCCAGGCTCGATGAAGGTGGTGCCACGCTCCTGAGCGGCGGCGAGACCGTAGGTGAGAGTTGCGCCCGCGGAGGATGCGGTTAGCGCACCGTTGCGCTGATCCGAGAAGTCGCCCGCGTAGGGCCGAAAGCCCATGTCTATCGAGCCCATGATGCCCGTGCCCGCGGTGAGGGTCAGGAACGCATTGCGAAAGCCGATCAGACCCCTGGTCGGGATCATGAAGTCGGCTCGGACGCCGCCCGAGCTGTCGTAATTGATCTCGAGCATCTGAGCGCGCCGGCGGCCGAGCGCCTCGGTCACTGCCCCCAGGTACTCCTCCCGCAGGTCGACGGTAAGGCGCTCGACAGGCTCCAACGCCTGGCCATCGACGTGCTTGATGATGGCCTGGGGACGAGAGACCTCGAACTCGTACCCCTCCCGCCGCATGCTCTCGATCAGGACCGCCAGGTGCAGCTCACCTCGCCCGCTGACCTGGAACTGCTCGGCCGCGTCAGTGTCCTCCACCCGCAGCCCCAGATTCAGCTCGAGCTCCCAATAGAGCCGGGCACGTAGCTGGCGCGAGGTGCTGAACTTGCCCTCCCTGCCGGCAACAGGCGATGTGTTCACGCCGAACGTCATCCGCACCGTCGGCTCCTCGATCTGAATCCGTGGCAGCGGATCGGGGCTCTCGGGGTCCGCCAGCGTGTCGCCGATGGTGACGTCGGCCAGCCCTGTGAGCAGCGCGATGTCGCCCGCGTCGGCCCGCTCCACCGATTCGCGGCCCAGGCCGCGGTGGAGCAGGACCTGGCCGACCTTGGCGCGGCGCGGTTCGCCGGACCCGGTCAGGACCGACACCTCGTCGCCGGCGGCCACTGAGCCGCGGAAGATCCGGCCAATGGCCAGCGTGCCTGTGTAGTCGTCATAGGCGCGGTTGGCTACCAGCATCTGAAAACCACCGTCCTCCGCGACCGGCGCGGGAACGTGGTCCCTGATCGCCCGGAAGAGAGGCTCGAGCGAGTCCTCCAGCGACTCGGGCGTGGGACCCGAGCGGCCCTGCTTGGCGATCGCGTAGATGACCGGAGCGTCCAGCTGGTCGGCCTCCTCGGCCAACTCCAGGAACAGATCGTGAACCTGCTCCAACGCGCGCTTGGCGTCTGAATTCGGACGGTCCAGCTTGTTGATCACGACAATGATCCGGAGGCCGACTTCGAACGCCTTCTGCAGTACGAAGCGGGTCTGCGGCATGGGCCCTTCCGCCGCGTCAACCAGCAGCAGGCAGCCATCAGCCATGTTGAGCACCCGCTCCACCTCGCCGCCAAAGTCGGAGTGACCAGGCGTGTCGATGATGTTGATTGTCACGCCCTGATGCCGGATGGCTGCGTTCTTGGCCAGGATGGTGATGCCCTTCTCGCGCTCGAGCGAGTTGGAGTCCATGATGAGGCTGCCCATCTCCTGGTTCTCCCGGAAGGTGTGGCTCTGCTTCAGCAGCGCGTCGACGAGCGTCGTCTTTCCGTGGTCGACGTGCGCGATGATGGCTACGTTCCTGATGTCGTGGCGAAGCTTCGGCATGGTTCTCTTAGACTGGACGCAGGGGCGATCGTTTTGAGCGCACGTTGAAATGCCTCAAGACCTCGCCGCCGGCGGGCAGCCTGAGTAATTCTACCGGCGCCGCCGTTCCGGAATTCCAAAGGGTTCCCTGCCCAAACCTGAGCGGCAGGCGCTAGGCTAGCGTGAATGCGAGCCAGATCTGTCCTCTCCGCGCTTGTCTCCCTGTTCGCTCTGACAGTGGTGGCCTGCGGCGGATCCGCCGGCTCATCAGGCGGCTCCCAGACCGGCCAGGACCTGGTCATCGGCGTGCCGATGTCGATCACAGGCGTCCAGGCCAAGGAGGGTGGGCTGGCGAAGCAGGGCTACGACCTCTGGCTCGACTGGATCAACGCCCAGGGCGGCGTCAACGCGAACGGCACCAAGCACAAGGTGGTGCTCAAGTACGAGGACGACCAGAGCAAGCCTGACATCTCGGCCCAGCTGACTACCAAGCTGATCACGCAGGACAAGGCCCAGCTCCTGCTCGGTCCTTACGGCTCGGCGACAACGGCCAGCGATGCGGTGGTGGCGGAGAAGAACGGCATCCCCATGGTGGAGGCCAACGGCGCCGCGCAGGCCATCTTCAACAACGGTTACAAGTACACCTTTGGCGTCCTCTCCCCCGCCAACAAGTACCTCGAAGGCGTGATCGACATGGCTGCGACGCTCAACCCCAAGCCGAGCACGATGGCGATGCTCAGCGCTGACGACAGCTTTTCGCTCGAGGTGGCCAAGGCGGCCCAGGAATACGCCACCAGCAAGGGCTTCAACGTCGTCTACACCGACAGATACCCGAACGGCTCGACCAACCTCTCCGGTCTGGTCGCCAACGCCAAGGCCAAGAACCCGGACATGGTCCTGAACTCAGGTCACTTGGCGGAGGCGGTGGCGATCAACAAAGCCGCCAAGGACCTGCGCTTGGAGGCGAAGCTCTACGCCTACTCGGTGGGTCCCTCGACGCCTGACTTCGTCAACTCCCTGGGCCCTGACTCGCATTACGTCTACGGCGGCTCGCAGTGGACGCCCCAGGTGAAGTACAAGCCTTCCTTCTACCTGTCGGTGCCCGACTATGTGGCCGCCTACAAGAAGAAGTACGCGACCAGCGACGATCCTGACTACCATGTCGCCGAGTCCACCGCCGCCTGCCTGGCCCTGCAGAAGGCGATCGAGAACGCCGGCAGCGTGAAGCCCGACAAGGTTCGCGATGCGCTCGCCTCGCTGGACGTGATTACGTTCTTCGGCCGGATCAAGTTCGACAGCCGCGGCATCAACACCTACAAGCCGATGGTGGTGGAGCAGATCCAGACCGATGGCAAGCATCACACCGTCTTCCCGCCGGACGTGGCGGACGCCAAGCCCCAGTACCCGACACCCGCCTGGAGCTCTCGCTAGTGCAGCGCGTCGTAAATAGCTCGCGCTTTTAGGTCGGGAGGCAGGAATGAGCGACAGGAGGCCAACGATGACTGAGAACGACCTTTTCGACCGGGGCCTGCAAGTGCGACGAGAGGTCCTCGGCGTCGACTACGTCAATGCCAACCTTGCGGACACTGACGACTTCATGATGGCCTTCCAGCGCATCGTGACGGAGTGGGCGTGGGGATACGCTTGGAGCCGCCCGGGACTTGATCGCAAGACTCGCAGCATCCTGAACCTCGGAATACTGGCGGCGCTCGGTCGGGCTCAAGAACTGGGCATCTACGTTAAGGCAGCGTTGACAAGCGGTGTGACGGCTGACGAGATCAAAGAGACCTTGATTCACGCAACTGTCTACTGCGGTACGCCAGCAGGCCGCCAAGCATTCCTCGCAGCGCACGAGGCGCTGAGGGTAGCCGGCGTCTTGCCCGATCCTCCAGGGAACCAAATCAGGTGAGTACCGTTAAGCATCTGAGATTCCAGTTGGACGCGAAGCCGAAAGCTAATTCGGCAGCGGTGCACCAGTAGGCCGCCGCACCTTCCTGCCGCCTCCGCGCACCTCGGACTGAACGCGTGACGCTGTTAGTTCAGCAGTTGGTGCTGGGCCTGCTGATCGGCGGCGTCTACGTGGCGGTCGCCATCGGCTTCAGCCTCGTCTGGGGCGTTCTGAACATTGTCAACCTGGCCCATGGCGGACTCGTGATCATCGGCGCGTACTTGACCTGGCTCTTGTTCAGCGCCTTCAACGTCGACCCGTTCCTGTCGATCCCGATAGTTGCGGCGGCGCTGTTCGTGATCGGCTACGTGGTGCAGCGGCTGCTCATCAACCGTGTGATCAGAGCCCCTATCTTCTTCACGCTGCTGCTCACCTTCGGCGTGAACCTCGTGATCATCAACGTCCTGCTGCTGCTCTTCAAGTCCGACTTCCGGTCGGTCACGCCCAGCTACTCGGGCAGCGGGCTATCGCTGGGCGGGGTGCAGCTGCCCTACATCCGAGTGGCAGGACTCGCCGTCGCCCTGCTCCTGGCCGGAGCTGTGGCGTTGTTCTTGGCGCGCAGCCGGATTGGCGGTGCCATTCAGGCGGTGGGGGCCGATCGCGATGCCGCCCAGCTGGTCGGTGTCGACCTCCGCCACGTCTATGCGCTGACCTTCGGAATCGGCGCCGCCTGCGCCGGCGTGGCCGGGGGGCTGATCAGCACAGCTCAGGCCATCACGCCCAGCGCCGGTGAGCCGTACACCCTGCAGGCCTTCGTGGTGGTGATACTGGGCGGCCTGGGTCGAGTCAGCGCCACAGTGGTGGGCGGACTGCTCTTCGGAGTGGTCGAGACCCTTGCCCAGACGATGGTCCCAGGCCTGGGCGCGGGCTGGGCCAACGCCATCGCCTTCGCGATCCTGGTGGTGGTCCTGGCAGTGCGGCCGCGCGGGCTCATGGGCCGACCTGTCTGATGCCCGACAGCCAGCCGAGCGGCTCCTTCTCGACCCGGCCGGACGCCGGCGGCCGCCGACTCCGCCGCGTTCTGCTGGCTGTCTTCGCGCTGGCGGTCCTGCTGGTGTTGATCGCCCCCCTCTCCACCAGCGATCAAGCTGACGCGCTGGGCCTGCCGGTCCTCGTCGACAAGTCGCAGATCAGGATTCTGACCACAATCGCCATGTTCGTGGTGATGGCGACCGCCTGGAACCTGGTGGGCGGCCTGACCGGCTATGGAGCTTTCGGCAATGTTGCGTTCTTCGGGCTGGGCGCCTATGCCTGCGCGGTGCTCGTCGACCCTCACAAGTTCCACCTGCCCATGCTCGCCGGCATCGCGCTGGCCCCGCTGGTCCCCATCGCCTTCGCAGTCTTCGTCGGCCTACCACTCCTCCGTCTGCGCAGCCACTATTTTTCCATCGCCACGCTGGGCACCGCCGTGGCGGTGGGCGAGGTGGTGAAGAACGTGGAGTACCTGGGCGGGGCCAACGGCCTCTTCCCCCCCATCGTGCGCCGAGGGGACCTGCTCTTCCTCTATCTCATGGTGGCCGCGGCCGCCATCGCGGTCGGCTCCGTCTACTTGGTCCTCCGCAGCCGCTTCGGCTACGGGCTGATCGCCATCCGCGAGAACGAGGACGCGGCGGCGGTGCTGGGCGTGAACACGACGCTCTACAAGGTGGCTGCCTTTGCCCTGGCCGCCGGTCTGACCGGCTTGGCGGGCGCCGTCTTCGCCGTCTGGAACAGCTTCATCAACCAGGAGCTGGGCTTCTCGCTCGATTTCAACATCCAGATGATCCTCATGGCCGTGGTGGGCGGCGCCGGCACGCTCTTCGGACCTGTGCTGGGCGCCATCCTGCTGGAGCTGCTGCTCCAGGCTCTGGCGGGTCAGGGCACTGTAGCTGTCTACGCTCAGATCGGACTGGGCCTGCTGCTGGCGGTAACAGTGATCTTCGTGCCGCGCGGGTTGGTCGACTTCTTCGGCGGCTCGTCGCGGCTCTCCCTCGGCTACCTGCGCCGGACGCTGCGCGAAACCTCCGTCTGACCGGGCGGCTATGGCTCTCCTCTCACTCGCGCACGTCAACAAGCGCTTCGGCGGCGTCAGCGCCTTGACCGATGTCGGCTTCCAAGTGGAGCAGGGCGAAATCCTTGGCCTGATAGGACCAAACGGCGCGGGTAAGACCACGCTGCTGAACTGCATCAGCGGCGTCTTTCCGCTGGACGGAGGGTCGATCCATTTCGCCGGGCAGCGGATCTCCGGCCTGCCTCCGCACAGGATCGCCCGCCTAGGCATCGGCCGGACGTTTCAGGTGGTCAAGCCGTTCCTCTCCATGACAGTCCGGGAAAACGCCGCGGTGGGAGCGCTGTTCGGAGCGAGCAACCTCCAGCCTCGGCAGGCCTTCCAAGCCGCCGATGACGTGCTGGAGCTGGTGGGCATGGCCGCCAAGAGCGGCAACCCGGTCGGCAGCCTGACCATCCCCGATCGGAAGCGGCTGGAGGTGGCCCGGGCGCTGGCCACCAAGCCGCGGCTGCTTCTGCTGGACGAGGTCATGGCCGGCCTCAACGCCGTCGAGGTGGATGAGGCGCTCGACATGGTGAGGACCGTCCACCAGAGCGGCGTGACGATTGTTCTGATCGAGCACGTCATGAAGGTGGTGGTCGGCCTCTGTCAGCGCGTGGTCGTGCTCAACTTCGGCCAGCCGCTGGCGGCCGGCACTCCCGAGGAGGTACTGCGCGATGAGCGCGTGATCGAGGCCTATCTCGGTGAGAAGTACGCGGCGCGAGTGCGGCGAGCCGGTGGCTGAGCCGCTGCTGCAGGTGCGCCAGCTGACCGCCGGCTTCGGCGCCGGTCCTGTGCTCTTCGAAGTGGACTTGGACTTTTACGCCGGCGAGCTGGTGGCGCTGATCGGCGCCAATGGCGCCGGCAAGTCGACCCTGCTGGGCGTGCTGAGTGGGTTGCTGCCCGCCTCCTCGGGCTCCGTTCACTTTGCGGGCCGAGACCTGACCAATGCCCGGCCCGAGAGAGTGGTTGCGGCAGGGCTGGCCCACGTGCCGCAGGGTCGCCGGCTCTTCGCCGGCCTCAGCGTGGAGCGGAACCTGAGGCTCGGCGCCTATGTCCGCCGGGACCGAGAGATCGGCGCCGACCTGGACAAAGTGCTTGACTACTTTCCCGCCCTGAAGGACAAGCTGCAGCGCAGCGCCGGGACGCTGTCGGGTGGCGAGCAGCAGATGGTGGCGATAGGTCGCGGGCTGATGGCGCGACCGAAGCTGCTGATGATCGATGAGCCCTCGCTGGGCCTAGCGCCCAAGGTAGTCGATCGCGTGATCGAGGTCGCGCAGACCATCAACCGCGACGGCACCTCCATCCTCCTGGTGGAGCAGGACGTGCTGGTGGCCCTGGAGGCCGCTGACAGAGGCTACGTGCTGGAGAACGGCCGCGTGGCATTGAGTGGTACGGCGACCGAACTCGAGTCCAACCCGGAGATCCGCAAAGCCTACCTTGGCATCTAGCGCGGCCCAGGAATCCAGCCGCCCGCACCGCGGTTGGTCTGGATGAGACAGTAAATACAAGAGGAGGACCCCGGTTGACCTACAAGATTCGGACCTTCGACGTTTTCACGCGCCGACGCCTCGAGGGCAATGGCCTGGCAGTGGTGCTGGATGCCGAAGGTTTGGCGCCAGAGACCATGCAGGCTATCGCTCGTGAGATGAACCTCTCCGAGACCGTGTTCCTACTGCCTCCTGTCAATCCGGGCAGCGCAGCCAGAGCCAAGATCTTCACGCCTTCCACCGAGCTGCCGTTCGCCGGCCACCCCACCATTGGTGCTGCCTGGGCCCTTTGGTCGGAAGGCCGCCTCGACGGCCTCGAGCACTTCACTCTGGACGAGGAAGTTGGCCCGGTTCAAATTCGCAAGTCGGCCGGCGAACGCGCCGAGCCGATGTTCTGGCTCACCTGCCCCCCGATCTCCTTCGGCCTGGTGATCGACGACAGGGCTCGGGTGGCGGCAGCGCTCCACCTGGCCGAGCCGGACCTCCTTCCGACTGTGCCGATCCAGCTAGTCGATTCTGGCGGCCCCAAGCTGTATGTGGCGTTGCGGCATCTCGAGACGGTGGACCGCGCTGTCTCCGACGGCCATCTTCTCGGCGCGCTGGGCGAGCACCTGGCAGTTCCTGTGTACCTCTTTGCAGCGGCAGCGCCCGACCGGCTCTATGGGCGGATGTTCGGCCCCGCGGTAGGTGTGAGCGAGGATCCGGCCACCGGCTCCGCAGCGGGTCCACTGGCCGCCTTCGCTGTCCGCCATGGCATCGTGCAGCGCGGGGCCAGCGTCGCCCTCCTCATTGAGCAGGGCACCAAGATGGGCCGCCGCAGCCTGCTTCACGTGGAGCTGACTTACGAACCCGGAGGTGACTCTCCCTCACTGGTTGAGGTGGGCGGAGAAGTCGCTGCCGTGCTGTCGGGTGAGCTCTCCGTCGACTGATCAGGCGCGAACCAGGCCAGGTCGCGCGGGGGTCCGGCAGGGGAGTCAGGCGCCCTTCGATCGCGGCGCGCTGCGGTTCCAACCACGGAGGCAGGATCAGCTTCGTGCCCAGCTGGCTAAGCGGTCCGTCCACCATGAAGCCGGGCTCCTCAGTGGCCAGCTCGTAGAGGATGCCGCCCGGCTCCCGGAAGTACACCGAGTGGAAGAAGTGGCGGTCGATGAGACCGCTGTTGGGGACCCCCTCAGTGTTCAGCTCCTCCAGCCAGGCCGGCTGCTCGGCATCGGTTGTGCTCCAGGCCACGTGATGCACTGTGCCTGCGCTCGGCCGCGCGGGCGCCTCGGGCGCAGGATCGAAGCTGATCCAGCCGCCTCGCCGCGCGCCGCGGAGCTCCCAGCCACCGCCGGGCCGCGATTCTGCCCGCATCAGGTCTGCCAGAAGGCCATCGCTGGCCGCGGGCCGGCGACTATAGGCGCGAACGCCGGCAAAGCCCTGCAGGGCCAGCTCCGCCGGAATCTCCGGGTGCCGCGCGCTGAGCGGCTCGTCAGGTCCCTCGTTCAGGACGAGCTCATGAGCCAGTCCTTCAGGATCTCGGAACAGGAGTGCATTGTGCTCGGGGCGGGTTTCCACGCCGGCGCCTGCCAGACGCTCTTGCCAGAATTCCAGCGCTTGGCTGGAACCAACCCGCCAGACGATCCTGTGCACCATCCCGGCCCCCGCCCGGCCGGGCTGAGCGCCCGGATATTCAAAGAACGTGAGATCGGCGCCAGGACGCGCCTGCTCCTCGCCATAGAAGACGTGGTAGACGCCGGGGTCGTCCTGGTTCACGCTTTTGGCCACCAGGCGCAGACCCAGGGCTCCGGTATAGAACTGCAGGTTGCGCCGGGCATCGCCCGTGATGGCGCTGATGTGGTGGATGCCTGCCAAGCGCATTTCCAACCGATCTCCTGCGGGCCCCATAGCTAGGCAGCCCTCGCGCGCAGGGGTGCCAGCGCCTCGCCCACGCGCGCCAGCTCCTTCAGCAAGGTGGCGGCGGCGGTGGCAGTTATCTCGTTGGGCTCCAACCTTCCCTCCTTCAGGAATTGGGCCACGAAGGGGATGTTCACAGCCTCCGGGAGCGGAACCAGCTTCAAGGAGGTGATGACCAGCTTGGCCATCTGCACCGAGCGGGTGCCACCTGACACGCCACCGTAGCTGACGAAACCGACAGGCTTGTACATCCACTCGTGAACCAGGAAGTCCAAAGCGTTCAGCAGCGTGGCGGGCATGCCGTAGTTGTATTCAGGCGTGACGAACACGAACGCATCAGCGGAGTCGACGCGGCGGCTCCAGGCCTTTGTGTGCTCGTGCTCGTACTGGCGGAGCCGCGGATGATGCGGCTCGTCCAAGAATGGAAGCCTGATCTCTGCCAGGTCGGCGAAGTCGACCTCAAAGGAGCCATCGTCCTCGGCGACCTGGCGAAACCACTCAGCCACTGGCAATCCCACCCGTCCGGGCCGGGTGCTGGCTACAACAATCATCAATCTGGGCATTTGCAACTCCTGGGGTTGGCTGATCCATCGGCCGCGCATATCTACTTGGGAGGGCCGCAAGTCACGTCAACCGCGGCGCTGTGCGATTTCTTCCTGCCAGCTTTCCGCCGTGCCTGGAAGGCTCTTGCCTGAGCTCGCGACTCACCCGAGGAAGCGCGGGCGCGCCTTGCCTCCCGGCGCGCCACAGCCTTGCTAGAGGGCAGACGCGATCGCTTCTCCCATCTCCTCGGTGGACGCCGTGCCGCCCATGTCAGGCGTCCTCGGTCCCTCCGCCAGCACCGCCTCGACCGCGGCCATGACAGCAGCAGCAGCCGCCGGATGGCCGAGGTGCTCCAGCATCATCGCACCGCACCAGATCTGCCCCACGGGGTTGGCGATCCCCAGGCCGTGGATGTCCGGCGCGGAGCCGTGAACCGGCTCGAAGAGGGACGGAAATCTGCGTTCCGGGTTCAGGTTCGCCGAGGGCGCGATCCCTATGGTTCCGGTGCACGCCGGCCCAAGGTCGGAGAGGATGTCGCCAAAGAGGTTGGAGGCGACAACCACATCAAAGCGGTCTGGGTTGCGCACAAAGTGGGCGGTCAGGATGTCGATGTGGTACTTGTCGGTGATCACCTCGGGGTAGTCGGCCGAGATGGCCGCGAAGCGCTCGTCCCAGTACGGCATCGAAATGGAGATGCCGTTGGACTTGGTGGCGGAGGTGACGTGGTGCCGGGGGCGGCGGCGGGCCAGTTCGAAGGCGAACCTCATGATCCTGTCGACGCCCGTGCGGGTGAAGATGCTCTCCTGGACCACCGTCTCCCGCTCGGTCCCTGCGAAGAGCCTGCCCCCCACGGATGAGTACTCGCCCTCGGTGTTCTCGCGCACTACCAGGAAGTCGATGTCGCCAACTGCGCGACCCGCCAGGGGCGACGGGACCCCCGGCATCAGACGGACCGGGCGCAGGTTGGCATACAGGTCGAAGGTTCGCCGGATCTCGACCAGTGAGCCCCACAGCGAGACGTGGTCCGGCACCAGCGCCGGCCAGCCCACGGCGCCGAAGAAGATGGCGTCGTGGCCGCCGATCCTCTCCGCCCAGTCCTCCGGCATCATCCGCCCGTGCCGCAGGTAGTGGTCGCAGCTCCAGTCGAAGTGGTCCCAGCTTAGGTCCAGCCTGAACCGTCCCGCAGCCGCCTCGAGCACTCGAAGGCCCTCCGGGACCACCTCCTTGCCGATTCCATCACCCGCGATGACGGCGATTCTCTGGCTGGTCATTCGTTCTCCTTGGGCAAAAAAGCCAGCAGCTCGGCGAGCAGGGCCTCGGGTGCCTCCTCCGGAATGTAATGGCCACAGGCCAGGGCTGCGCCGCTGACCCGGCGGGCCACCCGCCGCCACTCCGCCAAGGGCCTGAAGCAGCTGGCGACCACTCCCTCGGCCCCCCAAAGCGCCAGCGTGTCGCATTCGATCAGCCTGCCCGCCGCCCGGTCGGCGCGATCGTGCGCCAGGTCGATGCTGGCCGCTGCCCTGTAGTCCTCACACATGGCGTGGACTGCGGCCGGCTCCCGCAGACAGCGGACGTATTCGGCCAACGCCGGTTCGGTGAAGGGAGCCAGCGCGGCGCTGCGGCCACCGAGCACTGAGTTGAGGTAGAACTCGGGGTCGGAACCGATCAACCTCTCAGGCAGCGGCACGGGCTGGATCAGGAAGAACCAGTGGAAATAGGCCTTGGCGAACTCCATACTCGTCTGCTCGTACATGGCAAGGGTGGGCGCGATGTCGAGGGTGACCAGCCGGCGCACGCGCTCGGGGTGATCCAGCGCCATCCGGTGGCCAACTCTCCCGCCCCTGTCGTGCCCTACGACGAGGAAGCTATCGAAGCCCAACAACCGCATCACCTCGACCTGGTCTTGGGCCATGGTCCGCTTCGAATAGTTGGCATGATCGGACCGCCCGGAGGGCTTGTCGGAGTCTCCGTAGCCGCGCAGGTCTGTCGCGACGACAGTGAAGTCGCGCGCCAGGCGCTGGACCATCCGATGCCAGATGAAGTGGGTCTGCGGCGCCCCGTGGAGCAGTAGGAGCGGTGCTCCGGCACCGCCCACGAGCGCGTTGATCACCACTCCGTTGGCTCTGAGCCGATGCTGGGCGAAACCAGCGAACCCCTCCTTGTTCAGCATCCGGTTGATCAGGCCTCCGCCCGGCCGGCCCCGGCGTGGCTCTGCCTGCTCAAACAGTGTTCCGTCTCAGAGCCCCGGAGCGTCAGTTCGACTGGCACTGCCGAGCTGGCCAAACGTTTTCCTGCTGGTGACACCACAGTTAGCATGATGGTGCAACCTTTCACCGTCAGAGTGAGCGGCCCAGGGCTTGGATTGGCCGACCGACACAGCAGCAGGAGGCCCTCATGAACGGGACACCCGTCATCGCCCCCGGAGCGGCCGAGCGCTCAGGAGACCAGCAGCGCATCGCCGTCGACGGGACATCGTTCGCGCTCCACGAGTGGCGGGGCAGCGGGCCGCCGTACCTGCACCTGCACCATGAGGACGACGAGGCCTGGCACGTGCTCGAGGGCAACCTCAGGTTTCGCTTTGTCGACAGGTCCGTCGACGCCGGCGCCGGATCGACAGTTTTCGTTCCCGCGGGTGTGGCCCACACCTACGAGGCATCGCATGACGCCCGCTACCTGGTCATCCTGCCGCCGCGGCTTCGCCAGCTCATCGCTGACCTGTTCGGCACCCCCGACCGATCGCTGCACGCCGAAATCTTCCGCAGGTACAGCTCGGAGATCCTCGAGTAGGCGCGAGAGGAGCAGGACAGCCCAGCTCGATCACGCCAAACCCCTACTCCACATAGGTAACTTCTGGCGGCGGCACCCGGAACAACCGAGTCAGGTAGGCCAGGTAAGCCAAGCCGAGGGTCAGCCAGATGACTCCCAGGATCTTGGCGTTGCTCTCGAGGCTGAGCAGAAGCCAGACGTCGACGACAGCGCCGATAGTTGGGGCGACGAATTCCGTTACTACCCTCTTCCAGCCCCGCTCGCCACGTCCCCGGATGAAGAGGGCAATGACCGACAAGTTCACGAACGTGAATGCCGTGAAGGCTCCGAAGTTGATGAAGGAGGTCGATGTGGCCACGCTCAGCTTCAGCGCTATCAGGCCTGTCGCGCCGGCCAGAAGGATGTTGAGTGCAGGCGTGTGGAATCTTGGGTGGATGAATCCGAAGAAGCGCTTGGGCAGCACGTTGTCGCGGCCCATCGCGAAGAGCAGTCGGGAAACGGCGGCCTGGGCCGAGATACCGGAAGTGAACTGGGCGAGGATCAGGCCGCCCAGGAAGACTGAGGCGAAGAGGTCGGTGCCGATCGTCTTGGCGATGTCGAAGGCGGCGGCGCTGGAGTCCTTGAATGCTCCGCCGGGGTGGACCAGCTGGGTGGAGTAGGAGGCGATGACGAACATCCCGCCGCCCAGCAGGATGATCAGCAGGATTGCGCGCGGCACGGTCTTCCTGGGCTCGATCACCTCTTCGGTCATGGTGGTGACCGCGTCGAACCCCAGGAAGGAGTACGCCGCCAGTGCGGCGCCCGCCGCGACTCCGCCAATCGTGGTCTTCGGGTTGAGGAACGGCGCGCCGTTGAAGGCAGCCCCAGCGCCTCCGAGCCCAATCACATGGCGGAGGGAGAGGAGGATGAACAGGCCCAGCACGAGCAGCTGGATGACCATCAGCAGGGAGTTCACGTTGGCGGCCAGCTTGACGCCGACGAGGTTCAGGCCGGACGTCAGGACTATGAAGCCGATAACCCAGACCCAGGTCGGCACGGCGGGAAAGGCGGTTGAGAGGAAGGCGGCGCCAATCAGCCAGATGGCCATTGGGATGAAGAAGTAGTCGAGCAGGATCGCCCAGCCGACCATGAAGCCGATTCGAGGGCCGATCGACCGCCGGGTGAAGGTGTAGGCGGAGCCGGCAACCGGGAAGGCCGCGGCCATCTTGCCGTAGCTGTAGGCAGTGAAGAGCATCGCCACCAGCGCGAGCAGATAGGCCGACCCGGTCGAGCCGGCGGAACTCTCGGCCAGGACACCGAACGTCCCCAGAACTATCAGCGGCGCCAGATAGGCGAGGCCGAACAGCGTGACGGTGCGCAGGGTGAGGGTGCGCTCGAGAGTTGGGGCCCTGGTGTCGGTGGTGGCGATCGGCGCATCACTCATGGCTGCTTGCTCCTAGCGTCTCCGGCCAAGCGAGGCGAACGCCTCGTCCAGCACGTCCAAGCCCTCCTTCAGCAGGTGGTCGGGAATGACCAGCGGAGGCAGGAAGCGCAGCACGTTGCTGAACGTGCCCGCGGTGAGTGTCAGCAGACCGCGCCTGTGGCAGGCGGCCGCCACCTCAGTTGTCAGCTCCGGGTCAGGCTCCTTGGTGCCGGGCCGGACCAACTCGACAGCCACCATCGCCCCCCGGCCCCGGACATCACCGATCGCAGGGTGGCGCTCTTGGAGGCGGCGAAGGCGGGGCAGCATTGCCTCACCGATTGACACTGCGCGGCGGGTCAGGTCCAGCTCCTCCATGGTCTGGATTGCACCGAGGGCAGCGGCGCAGGCGACAGGGTTGCCGCCGAACGTTCCGCCGAGGCCGCCGACATGCACGCTGTCCATGATCTCGGCTCGGCCGGTGACCGCGGCCAGGGGCAGGCCGTCGGCAATGGCCTTGGCGGTGGCTATCAAGTCGGGCACCACCCCCTCGTGCTCGCAGGCGAACCAGTCACCTGTGCGGCAAAAGCCGGTCTGGATCTCGTCGGCGATGAAAACTATGCCGCGGTCCCGGCAGAACTCGGCCAGCTGAGCGAGAAAACCTGGCGGCGGGACGACAAAGCCGCCCTCACCCTGGATGGGCTCGATCACAACCGCGGCGACCTGCTCGGCCCCCACGTGTTTTTCAATCGCGCCGATGATCGCCGCCGGGGCCTCTTCTCCGCAGCGCTCAGAGCCGGTCGGCCAGCGAAATGGATACGCCATGGGCAGCCTGTAAATCTCAGGCGCGAAAGGTCCGAAGCCGCTCTTGTAAGGCATGGCCTTAGCGGTGAGCGCCATGGTCAGGTTGGTGCGGCCGTGATAACCGTGGTCGAACGCCACCACCGCCTGCCGCTTCGTGTACGTACGAGCGATCTTGACGGCGTTCTCGATCGCCTCGGCGCCGGAGTTCAAGAGGATAGAGCGCTTGGCATGGTCGCCCGGCGTCAGCCGGTTGAGCTGCTCGCAGACCGCCACATAGCCCTCGTAGGGCGCCACCATGAAGCAGGTGTGCGTAAAAGCGGCCACCTGCTCCTGCACCGCCGCAACCACTCGCGGGGCGCTGTTGCCGACGCTCACGACAGCGATTCCGGCCCCGAAGTCGATGAGCGAGTTGCCGTCGACATCGACCACCACGCCGCCGGCCGCTCGCGAAACGTAGATGGGCAGCGTCGAGCTCACCCCCCGCGCCACGGCCGCGCCGCGCCGCGCGTGCAGCTCACGGGATTTAGGCCCGGGGATCTCCGTGACGAGGCGTCGCTCCTGCGCCAGCTCCGGAGCAACGGTTGCGGAATGCACCATCGAGCTCATGGGGTCTCCTCCCCGGTCGCTTGGTTGGCGGCTGCGCCGGACTCTTGGCGGCGGACGAGGAACGGCTCCGGATCGAAGACCAGGGTTTCGCTCTGGATCTTGGCGTCGTCGACTGTGAAGTAATCGGCACAGAGCGATGGGGCTCCGTCGCTCGTGAACAGCTTGTACAGGATGAGTACGCCGTGCGCGTCTTCGAGGGCGGCGACCTTCTCCCAGCGCGGCTGGACGCGTTCAGCGAATGCGGTCAGCATGGTGAGGACGTTGCCGCTGGTCGTCAACTGCTGTTGGCCGCTGCTCTGGAAGACAACGTCCGGGGCCAGGTGCCGAGCAGCGGTGGCGAAGTCCCTGCTCGTCCAGGGTCCTGATACGCAGACACTATCTCCAGCGCAGATCCGTCGCTCACATTCCCTCCTTCGTGGAGAACCGACCCTCCGTCACACAGCCGATTATGAGCCGCGGGCCCAGCAGCTGCTGGGCGCTCCTCCATGATGCCCTGACCAACTCTTCGCGTTTTCATCTGGTCGGCGACCGAAGGGGAAACTGACATCAAAAGCAGTTTGAGCGCCGCCCAGCTGGCCCAGCCGGCTTTGCCACGCTATTGCGACAAGATCACCACAAGGCTCGCGCAGCGGACCATTTAACCTTAGCCAGAGCGGGGAAACCGTTCATACTGTTGCGACGCATTCCTGATAGACTCGCCCCGCTGATCTCTAGCGGCTTTGCTGGACGGAGGCTGACGGCTTCTCCGAGGAGGTAGACATGGCAGTGATCGCTCAGTCCTTCGCCCGAGCATTCGACTCCCACGAGCGGGGTAGGCTGCTCGGCTTCTATGGGGTGATCGCGCTGATCCACGTGGTCGGCTGGGGCGCCCTGCTGACTTACGGCGTCGGGCACCCGGCCTTCCTGGGCCTGGGCGGGCTTGCCTACACGTTCGGGCTCCGCCATGCTTTCGACGCCGACCACATCTCCGCCATCGACAACACGACGCGGAAGCTGCTCCAGGAAAGCCAACGCCCCGTAGGAGTCGGTTTCTTCTTCTCACTGGGGCACTCCACTGTCGTCTTCCTGATCGCCCTGGCGCTGGGGCTGGCAGTCAAGACGCTGGTTCAGGGGGTCGTGAGTGAGAACGGACAGCTGAAGAGCATCGGAGGGTTGGTGGGCACCTGCGTCTCAGGTCTGTTCCTGGTCATCATCGGCTTCCTCAACCTGCTGATCTTCCTGGGCATCGTCAGGATCTACCGCCGGATGAGGCAGGGTCAGTACGACAAGCACTCGCTCGAGCACGAGCTCGTGACCGGGGGCTTCATGGTGCGCGTATTCGGTCGTCTCTTCAAATTCGTCGGCGCGAGCTGGCAGATGTACCCCATCGGCTTCCTGTTCGGACTCGGCTTCGATACAGCTTCAGAGGTTGCCCTGCTCGCGATCTCCGCCGGCGCCGCAGCCCAGAACCTGCCCTTCCTAGCCGTGGTGTCGCTGCCGATCATCTTCGCCGCCGGCATGTCCTTGATGGACACGACTGACGGGGCCTTCATGGCCAAGGCCTACTCTTGGGCCTTCTCCAGTCCCATCCGCAGGGTCTTCTACAACCTGACGGTGACCGGTCTCTCGGTGTTCGTGGCCCTCTTCGTGGGCGTTGTCGAGCTCTCCCAGCTCCTCATCGGCCAGCTCAGGCTGGATGGACAGCCGTGGGATGCCGTCGGTGCCCTCAACTTCTCCAACATGGGCTTCGTGATAGTTGGTGTCTTCATCTTGACTTGGATCCTTGCCTTCGCCGTCTTCAGACTTCGCCAAGTGGAGGACCGCTGGGGCAAGATGGTGGACGAAAGCAGTGCCTAAGAACGACATGGCTGTGGCTCCAGGTCCCCGGCCTGAAGCTGAGACCCCGCGCTTGGACCCTGGCCGGCGCCTGACTCGCCAACGGCGGCTCGTCTGGCAGACGATTCAGGAAATTGGGCCCCACTGCACAGCTGAGCAGGTCACTGCCTCTGTCAAACAAGCGAACCCGCGCGTTGCGCGGAGCACCGTTTACCGAATCCTGGCTGATCTCTGCAGCGCCGGCGATGTGGTGGTGGCACGCCTTGACGCCGGCGGGCTCAGGTACGAACTCGCCGCGGCTGAGCATCCTCACGCTGTCTGCCAGGTCTGTGGCAAGGTCATCCACGTGGGCGACGAGCTGCTCGAGACATTCGAAGAGCACCTGGCTGCGACCGTCGGCTTCCGGACCGTGCGGATCGACCTCACAGTGAACGGAGTCTGCCGGGACTGCGCAGCACCCGGCCGGAGAGCCACTCGCCGGCAGCGGCACGATCACATCTAAGTCAAGGGAGAACCGATTCTTTTCTGTGCCGGAAGCCGCAACGCGAGTCAGCGCCGAGGCGCGTGTGTGAGAAGCCGGGCTCCCCGGGGGCCGCGAGAGGGTGCATGAGCTCTCGATCGCGGAGAGCATCGTCGACATCGTCGCTGAGACCGTCGAACGCCGTGGCGCCGGGCGAGTGGCTGCCGTGCATTTGAGGCTGGGCGCGCTGGCCGGCGTCGTCGACGAGGCGCTGCTCTTCTCATTCGAGGTGGCCGCCGCCGGAAGCCCGGTCGAAGGCGCGGAGCTGCGCATCGAGAAGGTGCCGGTGACCGTCTACTGTCCGAGCTGTCGAATTGATCGCGTCCTGGCAGGGGTGCAGCCACTCTGCTGCCCGACCTGCGGGACGCCCACGCCCAACGTGATCAGCGGCACCGAGTTGGAGGTGACCGCCATGGAGGTCGAGGATGGCTAAGGGCCTCAGGTCGATCGAAATCCGCGAACGCGTCCTGGGCAAGAACGACGCCCTGGCCGAATCTCTCCGGAGCCGCTTTCAGGAATCGGGGACCTACGTCGTCAACCTCGTCTCCAGCCCCGGCACCGGCAAGACCGCCCTCTTGGAACGCACGCTCAGTGAGCTGACTCGGGACAGGCGGGTGGCGGCGTTGGTGGGAGACCTGGCGACGGAAAACGACGCGCAGCGGCTCTCCCGATCAGGCGCTCCGGTGCGTCAGATCTCGACCGGTGGCAACTGTCACTTGGAGGCCGAGATGGTGCAGTCGGCCCTTCAGGATTGGGAGCCGGCCGGCTCGGAGGTGCTATTCATCGAGAACGTGGGCAATCTTGTCTGTCCAGCCAGCTACGACCTGGGCGAGAACCTGCGGGTGGTGCTGCTCTCAGTAACCGAGGGGGAGGACAAACCGCTCAAGTATCCGCCGATCTTTCACAGCGCAAATCTGGCGTTGATCACCAAAGTCGACCTGGCCGAAGCTGTCGGATTCGATCGTGCCGCACTTCGGGCGAACATCGAGGCGGTGAATCCAGGCCTCCCTGTGCTCGAGCTCTCGGCCCGAAGTGGAGAGGGCATGGACGCCTGGCTGGACCTCTTTCGGAACCGTTAGGACGGGTCGCTGGGGACCCAAGGTCCAAAGCGCCGTAGCCCTGGGATACAGCTCAGACGCGCAGGTCGCGGGCCTCGATGCCCTCGAAGCGGCGGAGGTCGCGATCGCGGGTGTAGATGGCGGCGACGCCGTGCTGACGCATCAGAGCGGCGATGTGGGCGTCGGGCACTTCATTGCCGCGAGCATGCTGGCCAGCGGTTGCCAGGTAGAGGTCCCAGAATCCGTCAGCTTCACCGGGCGTTCGCACGTGCGGCGCCTCGAGCAGCGCCGCAACGTTCCGGCTAGCTTCCCGGAAGGCGAGGGGACGGGGCAGGATGGCGGGATGGGTGACGATCCGGAGGTAACCCATGATCGTCGGCCAGAACAGGTAGACGAGGTCGGGACCGGCGGCGAGGCGCTCGACGAGGGCAAGCGCCGCACCGTGCGCTGGATCACTCTGGTTGGAGGCATAGACCAGCACGTTGGCGTCGACGGTGACGCTCACGAGCCGCTCTCGAGCAGTGCCTGGAGGGCTTCCTTATCCTCGATGTCCACGCGAGGCTTCCCTAGATCCCGGCTGGTCCAACGCAGCGGCGCCGGCGAGGAGACTCGCCCGCTCTCGCTGAGCGCGCCAGCGATCAGCTCGGAGGCTACCGTGCCCATGCTCTTGTGCTCGCGGGCACCGCGGCGGCGGAGCTCACGCAGGACCGAGGGATCGAGATCGAGCGTAGTGCGGGGCATGATGCATGATGCTACGGAGGAAAGCATCAAGTGGTTCGACCTGCGTACAGGATGGCGGTGCCCTGCGTTGCTCCAAGCGGCGGGGCGCCCGCTTGTCCCGCATGGCTGGCTGGCGTCAAATCCAGGTCGAGATCAGTGCGAGTGGGCGCTCCCCATCTCGCCCTCGCCAGGGCTGGGTGCGGCGTCCATCATCCGAAGCATCGCCATCCCGCCAGTGCGCAGGAACCTGATCAGAATCACCCCCACCAGGATCAGGAACACGAGGTCCAAAACCGTCGTGTAGTTCCAGGTTGGGGCCGCATCAGCGAAGTTGAACAGCCGACGAGCGGGGACCCAGCCCAGCGCCTTGAAGGCGAGGCTGATGAGAAAGCCGGCCAGCGCCATCGCCAGGTAGGAGACCACCGCCAGGTAGACGGCCACCCGGCCTCCGTAGTACTTCCGATAGATGTTGAGGATGGGCGGGATCAGAAGGTCGGCGAAGATGAAGGAGATCACACCGCCGAAGCTGATGCCGCTCCCCCAAAGCACTGCCGCCAGGGGAACATTGCCGATCGAGCAGACGAAGCTGAGCATCGAGATGACCGGGCCGATCAGCGGACCCCAGATCTCGGCCAGGAGGGGGTGCCCGGTCAGGAAGAAGGCGCTCCAGAAGGAGTTCGGAATCCAGGCGGCGACGGCCCCGGCGATGAGGAATCCGCCGGCCAGGTCCAGCCAAATGCCGTAGACGTCCATGACGAAGTAGTGGCTGATGGCTGTGAAGGCGGGGCCCGAGAACAGCCGCCGCAAGAAGGGACCTTCCGTCACCGCCATGTCCATCGCGGCGTGGCCCTCCATCTTGCCGACCCGCCCCTGCTCGGCTTGAGCGCGCGCCTCCTCAACCAGCCGCCGCCGCAAGGTGAGGCGGAATGCGAAGGCGAGCAGCACTATCATCAGCGCGCCGCCCGCGTACTCGGCCGCGAGGAACTGCCAGCCCAAAAGGACGAGCAGAATCAGGCCCAGCTCGATCACCAGGTTGGTGGAGGCGAACTCGAAGATGATCGCGTTGGCGAGAGTCGCTCCCTTCCTGAACAGCGAGCGAGCGACAGCAACTGCTGCGTATGAGCAGGAGGAGGAGGCGATGCCAAAGCCGCTGGACACGACTACCGAACGGGGCGAATCCTGACCCAGGGCGCGCACGATTGCGCCCTTGGAGATCACTGCCTGGACGGCGGCAGAAAGCAGGAAGCCCAGCGCCAGCGACCAGAGCACCTCCCAGAACATGAAAAAGGCGATCCTCAGAGCGTCGAGGAGGAACACCTCTACCTCCTGACCAGCCGCTCGACGGCTTCCGAGAGTTCACGGACCTTGGCGCTGCCGTCGCCCGCGCGGATGGCCTCAGTCACGCAGTGCTGGGTGTGGTCGCGGAGGAGCAGGAGCGCCACACTCTCCAGGGCGGATTGGACAGCGCTCACCTGGGTGAGGACGTCGATGCAGTAGCGGTCCTCCTCCACCATCTTGCACAGTCCGCGGACCTGGCCCTCGATCCGGCTCAGACGCTTTTCGATCTGTTGCTTGTCCTTGACATAGCCAGTCATTCTTCGCAAAACTATACCAGTTAGGGGTATCTGGTATGACGCGACGCGGTAGATCCGGCCATGCCCGGAGTAAGGCTGGACCGCGCCCCCGACGCCCACTACCTCTGCTCGGCGGCCGGCTGTTCGGAGTTGGAAGTTCACCGTGAAGTACATCACCGCGGCTGTCCCGGCCGCTGCGTTCCGTTTGTAATGTCGGAGCGTTGATGCCCTTATGAAACCCTGGTCGGCGGTCGTCATTGCGGCGGTGCTGGCGCCTGTGCTCGGCCTCTTCACTGGCGGCTCCGAAGCTGCCGCCTCTTGCGCGTTCTCGCCCGAGCAGATACGGGGCTCGTTCGCGAACGCTCCGGTCGTCTTTGTAGGGACTGTCGTTGCCACCAGCAACGGTGATCGTGAGGCCACGGTCAAGGTCGAGTCGATCTGGCGGGGCCCCGACCTGCTGACCTACGTTCGGATAAGTGGGACGCCCGAGCCGGGAGGGCACACCGACGTCGATCGGACGTACCAGGCCGGTAAGCGGTATCTCTTTGTTCCCGTGAACTCGAGCTCCCCCTTCCAGGACAACAACTGCACAGCAACCCAGCTCTACACGACAGCTCTGGCTTCACAGGCTCCGTCAGAAGCCCGCCCAGCTCAACCGGGCGGCGACCCGAGCCCGCCAAGGCCCAATCTTCCCTGGATTGCGATAGGTGTGCTTATGCTCCTGGTGACCTTGGGTTTAGCTGGCTGGCGGCTGAGACCGCGAGGCCAATCCTGAGGAGCGCGCGCTGTCCGTGAGTACGGAGACCGAACGCGTTCGCCAGATCTGGGAGAAGATGGCTCCCAGGTACGACAAGGACATCGCCTTCGCGGAGCGCATCCTGTTCGCCGGTGGCCGGGAATGGGTCTGCGCTCAGGCGGCAGGGCGCGTCCTGGAGGTCGCTGTTGGGACCGGTCGCAATCTGCCCTTCTATCCACCGCACCTGCGCCTGACTGGCATCGAGTTAAGTCCGGCAATGCTCGAGATCGGCCGCCGACGCGGCGCCGAGCTGGGAATCGAAGTCGACCTGCGCGCCGGGGACGCGCAGGCCCTCGATTTCGACGACGAGAGTTTTGACACGGTGGTCATCACGCTGGCGCTCTGTTCGATCCCCGACGACCGCAAGACGGTGGCTGAGGCTTGGCGCGTGCTCCGGCCGGACGGTCTTCTCCTACTTCTGGAGCACGTTCGCAGCCCGCTGTTGGCAGTTCGGGTGCTGCAGCGCATCGTGGACTTCTTCACAGTCCGCTTCGAGGGCGACCACCTGCTGAGAGAGCCGCTCGAGCAGCTCCAAGTCGCCGGCTTCGTTGTCGATCGGCTCGAACGCTCGAAGCTCGGGATCGTCGAACGGCTGGCCGCGCACAAGCCGTCGCTCTAGAAGCAACTCGCGAGCGGACCTGGCCCGCTTCAGTCCTGGTGCCCTTGTCTGTGGTCTGACCCCTTTGCCCTGGGCATGGTAGCGAGGGCATGAGGGTGGTTGTGCTGTCCCACGGAGTGCTCCAGCGCCGGATCACACGGATGGCAGGCCTCGATCTGGACAGTGGTATGTCCGATCTCGAATCGATCACAGAGCTGCTTCTCCAGCTGCCGGACCAGGTGCTCAGCGTCTGCGGCGACAAGGTCTTCCTGGACCACTACGTGACAGCTCAGCGCCAGCTGCTGTGAGTCCAGAGACCAGACATGAAGATCGTGGACCGAATCGACGCCGGCCGCCTCGATAATCGTGGCCTCGACCGAAGCGAGGTCGACGCCTGGAGGAGTCCCCTCGAGAAGGACGTGGCCGGTGTCCCTGACAATCTGCAGGGCGCCCCAAGCAATCAGGGCTGCGATCCCCAGGGAGATCAGGGGGTCGGCGTAATACCAGCCGGTGAGCAGGATGATCACCCCAGCCACGATCACGCCTATGGAGGCACCGATGTCGCCGAGCACGTGGAGCATTGCCGCACGCACATTGAGGTTCGCCCCTGCCTCTCGCAGCCCGACCGCGATGAAGGCATTGACCGTAATCGCGACCAGGGCGGCAGCTATGACGAGGCCGCCCTGAACCGGTTCCGGCCTGGCGAAACGGCGCACGGCCTCGACTGCGATAAAGGCGACGATGAGAATCAGGCCGGCGCCGTTGACCATGGCGGCGAGGATGCCGACGCGGTGGTAACCGTAGGTTCGGCGTGCGTCGGCCGGCCGCTTGGCCTGCTCAACTGCGAACCAGGCCAAGCCGAGGGCGACGACATCGGTCAGGATGTGGCCGGCGTCGGCAAACAGGGCCAAGGAGTGTGCTAGCCAACCGGCCGCGGCTTCGACCAGAAGGATCAGCACTGTCAGCCCGAGCGCCAGCCGCAGACGGCTGCCGATCAAGTCCGCATGGCCGTGAAGGTGGTCGCTCATATCAGTGGTCTTCACAAGGATTCTTCCCAGTTCGGGCGTCCTCCGACGCCTCGAGCGCCGAAGTTGCCGGCGGCGCTCGGCCCACCATAGCCCGCTGAGCGCGTTCACCCGATTCTGAGAGGGGTCACACAGCTGCTGAATCGGCCGCCGACTGCCGAGCCCGGCCGCGGTTGCGCGACGGCCATCAGCCAACTTCCGCGCTGCCGGCTCGGTTGATGATGGTGGTCCGAGCGATGGGCTCGCCCATACTCCAGTACTCCCAGTCCCCGATCGTGAGGTAGCTGAGGCGGTATCTGGGCTTCTGGGAAGTGCGCGGCCAGGGCTTGATCACTCCGGCTTCTCGGATCAGGGCCACGAAGGCCTCGAACTCGGCTTCCAGCTCCGGCGCCCACTCCCGCACTGTGTACTCGTGAGGCCACTGGGGCATGGTCTTGGCGAACTGCCAGCGGACCTTCGATACGTAGGCGGCAGCGGCGACGCTATCGAAGCCTGGGTTTGTCAACCTGAATTGGCCCGACCGTGCTCATCTGATCTGGCCCCACCTCTGGGGCGTAGGGTTCGAGGGTGCCGCCGGGTCAGGTCGTCCTGCAGCTGCGGATCATGACGGGCTACTGATCGCCTATTCCGTACCCTGGGCGGCGGCAACTCCACTCGGGTGAGGGTCGACCAATTGGCAGTCCGGGCGCGAAGACGCTCACTCGCGACGGACCGTGAACGCGAGACGACGCTCTACTCGTCTCGGTGGCTGACGATGTTGATCACGTTCCCGTCCGGGGCGCGCACAAAGAATCTGCGGACGCCCCACGGTTCGTCGGTCAGCGGATGAATGATCTCGTAGCCGCGGCGCTGCGCTTCCGCGTAGGCCTCGTCCACGTCGTTCCCGACGTGCACTGAGATCAGAGAGTCCTGAGGACTTGTGGCGTCTCGGGTCACCAGCTGTACGCACGCTCGCCCGTCTGGCGACCCGTAGCGCGCCACCCATCCGAGGTTGAAATCCTCCACGTTCAGTCCTAGGTAGTCGGTATAGAAGCCGCGCGCCGCGTCGATGTCAGCGACCGGCAGGTTCGTTGTGACTCCCGTTACTCGCACAGCGGCTCCTTGGGTCGCGTCGGTCTAGCCATCGTCGAGAAATCATGTTGACACGACGCGATGGAGCGCATGATGCCCGATCTGCGCTCGCGTAATACCCGCCGGCTGAGCAGCCCTACATCACAGCCGCGGCGAGCTGGTCGACCTGCTCCACGGACGCGATCGTCGGCGAGAAGATCAGCTCGTCCATGCCCACCTCAGCGAAGGCTTGCACGATCGCTCGCAGCCCGGCCGAGTCGCGACCCACCGAAGGCCAGATGCGTTCCCCCATCGGGCCGTAATAGTCGGTGAGGTAATCCAGACCCAACTCCGAGCGTTCACCGAGCGCGAAGTAGTGCAAGCCCCGGAACTCGGGCCGGCCCTCGCGGCCGGCGGCCGCCCATGCCTGGCGCACCCGCTCCATCATCGGAGCAGCGCGCTCGGGACCACCCCCGCCCGAGCTCCAGCCGGCACCCCACCGGACGGTGCGTCGGACCGCCTGCTCGGACTGACCGCCGATCAAGATCGGCACACTCCTCCCGTTGACCGGGCGAGGCGTCACCGGTCGCGGGCTACCCGCGACGTTGTCGCCGCGCCAGGCCGCGTGCATCAGCTCGAGGGCATGGTCCCAGCGGCGGCCCCGGTCGTCCATCGAGGTGCCGGTGGCCTCGAAGTCGTCCGGCCTCCCGCCGACTCCGACGCCGAGTACGAAGCGACCACCGGCGAGCTGGTCGAGAGCCGCGCACTGCTTGGCGAGGGTGACTGGCTCGCGGGTCGGACCGAGCAGCACGTCGGTCAGAAGGGCGATCCGGCTGGTCGCGCCGGCGGCCGCGGCGAGCACGACCAGCTCGTCGTAGGTCGGATAGGCGACCCGGCCGATCGTGGCCAGGGTCGAGAAGCCGTGCTGCTCAGCGTGCTGCGCCCACTCCAGCAATAGCGGACCCGTGGTGCCGGGAATGGAGTTGGGGATGCCGATGCCGATGCGCATCAGCCGAGCGCCATCGTGCGCCCGGGCTGGTCGTATCGGTCGCGGATAGCTTCATTCATGCAAACACCCTAGCCGCTCAGGCGAGCGCCATGTCCGTGGTTTGGACGCAGCGAGACGGTCCTACTACGTCGCCGTTGGCTTCGGCCATCTCCTTCGCCTACCGGACGAACCCGCCGCGCTTGCCTTGCGCGAGCGACTGGCGGATCATGGCGTCGATACGACCCCGATCATGCAGCCTCCAAGGCCAGAACGTTGTTGTCTAGGAACCCCATGCTCCTGATCGGCCCTTGGTCCATACCAACCGCAAGTTGGGGTGAAACGTTGGTGAATCGCTCATCGGATGATGTCTGGCTAGTCGATTTGTATTCAATTCGGAGATTGGTGGGCCGGGGGGGAGTCGAACCCTCACAGCTTTCGCGGCGGTTTTACAGACCGTTGGGCTCGCCACATGCCCTTTGCCGACCCATGCGTCTACTCCTGAGGGGAGCGCAGCAGCAATGGTACCGCCATGCGCGAACGTGGACACTACGTCCTCGGCGTCGTCATCGGCACCAACTTCCCCAACGCTCCGTGGGAAAGACGGCCGGGCCGGGTGACCCAGCTACCCGGGTTCGCTCAGTCGCGCCGAAGCCCCGCATGGCCTAGCCGTGCTGGCGGCGGGGCAGGAGTGAGTGCGACTCCACCGCCAGTGCCGCAGCTTCCATCCGCCGCCGGGCGTGCGCGTAGGTGCGCTGCGCCACCCCTATAAAGAGGCAGTCGAGGATGAGCAGCGGCGCATGGCGAGCGATCATTGCGCTCTCCCTGAGCGGCGAGCGATCATGGGCGGAAGTGGTCAGCATCAGCTCGGCTACGTCGGCGATGGGCGAGCGCGAGTGGTTGGTGATGGCGATCGTGTGAGCGCCCCGGCGGCGGGCTTCGCTCAGCACCTCGATTGTCTCTTTGGCAGCGCCGCTGTGGCTGAGACCCACCGCTACGTCTCCCCGGCTCAGCTGCGCGGCGCTGACCAGAGCCTCATGGATGTCCAAGGAGTTGCTGGCGTTGAGGCCGATGCGATGCAGGCGCGTTTGGAAGTCGCGGGCCAGCAGTGAGCTGGCGCCGACCCCGTAAACGTCCACCCGGCCGGCGCGCACGAGTAGGCTGACCGCAGTCTGCAGCTGGCCCAAGTCAAGCTGGTCGGCCGTCTGCTGCAGAGCGCGCAGGCTTCCATTCAGCACGCTGGCCACTACCTCGTCCAGCGGATCCTTAGCCGACAGGTCGCCGGCGTCCTTGGCCCAAACGTGATTCTGAGTCGCTCCGCCCTCAGCAGCCAGGGTCAGGCGCAGCTCGGGATATCCGGGAAGATCAAGGCTGCGGCAGAGCCGGGTCACAGTGGTCGCTGAAGTGTGGGCTCGCTGTGCCAGCTCAGTGATGGTCCAGCCGGACGCGGCCGCAGGGTCGTCAATCAGCTGTTCGGCCACGCGCCGCTCAGCGCGGGTGAGATTGGGCAGCACACTCTGGATGACTGCGGTTATGGGCGGCCGGCCGGCGCCGGCGCGGCCGTCCAGCTCGACACGCGTGCTGCCGGCGCGCCTGAACGATTGTGAACTCATTAGAGTCGTGCGGTGAAATTTACACCCTCAGCCGCAGCGCTCGCGCTGACCTAGAGCCTTGCGGTCTGAGCCGAGTCGACGGCCGTGCTGGCGCAATCGTGGCTCGGCCGGATGAACCGCTGGTCAGGCCTTCTGCGCGCCTGCCACCCCGAACCTGCCTTGGCAGTAACCCTATGCGCCGGCCTTCTCGCCTTGACCAGCGGAAGAGGCGCCGGCTCCCTGCTGGTCCTCGCCGCGGTCGGCTCGGGTCAGCTCTTCGTCGGCTGGTCCAACGACTATCTCGATAGGGATCGCGACAGGCTGGCCGGGCGCAGCGACAAGCCGGTCGCCAGTAGGGTGGTACCCGCAGCCAGCGTCAGGCTGGCTGCGCTGCTGGCGCTGGCCGCCTGCGCGCCGCTCTCCCTGCTGCTGGGCTTGGCCGCTGCGGCAACCCATGCCGCGGCCCTGGTCTCCGCCCTGGTTTACAACTGGCGCGGGAAGTTTGCGCCCTGGAGCCCTCTCCCCTACGCGATCTCCTTCGGCCTGCTGCCGGCGATTGTGAGCCTCAGCCTGCGACCGCCGCATCTGCCCGCCGCCTGGGTCATGCTGGCCGGAGCGTGCCTTGGCGTGGGGGGTCACTTTGCCCAGGTCCTCGCCGACATCCCTGAAGACCGCAGGCAGGGCAGCCGTGGCCTGCCGCAGCTATTGGGTCAGCGCATCTCTGTCAGCGCCTGCGCCGCCCTACTCCTCGCCGCCACGTTGCTGGTGACTCTCGGCCCTGGTCGCCTGGGCGGCTGGGGGCTGGTGGCTCTGGGCGCAGCCACCGGCGTCACAATCGCTGTCCCCGTGAGCGCGTTTGCAGGCCGGCTTAAGCTGGCCTTTCGCCTGACCCTGCTGGTCGCAGGGCTCGCCGTCCTCAGCTTTGCGCTTGGGAGCGGTTCCCTCTAGCTGGACTCCCTGGGGCTTCCGCTAAGGACCGTAGATGAAGCCGATGAGCGGGATGGTGCCCGGGTGGATCGTGCGGCCGGAGACGATGTTCCAGCCTTTGTAGTTCATCTCGGAGACGGTCCAGGAGCCGTCGGGGGCCACCGACTCGACGTAGGCGACGTGACCCCAGCCGCTCTCGGCGGTGACCATGATGGCGCCCGGCGCGGGAGTCTGGCCGGTTCTCCAGCCGGCGGCTTGAGCCTGGCCGAACCACTCCCGTGCGTTACCCAGCCAGGGCACCGGCTTGCGGTTGTAGACGTACCAGGTGCAGTAGCCGTAGGCAAAGCGGTTGCCGCTCGTGGGCGCCCAATTACTGGCAGCCGGCGCGGGACCGCTGACAGCGGGCGCGGAACTGCTGGCGGGGCGGGGCGGCGCGGCGGGGGCACTTGCGCTCGTCGGCCTGGTCGGCGTGAACGCCTGCGCCCCCGCGGCTGGTCGATCGAAGTCAGGACCCTTGCCGCCAGGTATCACCAGCGAGCTGCCGGCTGCCAACTGAGCGTCGGCGCTGCCGCGGATGTAGTTGAAGTCGAGGACGACGTTCGTGTCCGCGTGGTAGGCGGCCGCAAGGCTGTGCGGGGTGTCACCCGCCTGGACGGTCAGGGCCACCCCGTTGACAGGTGGGACCACCAGCGACTGACCGGCGCTGACGTCGGTGGCCAGGCTTTTCAGGGTTGCGTAGTTGGACCAGCGGATCGACTCGACTGTCAGATGAAAGCGATCGGCAACGGCTTGAAGGTTCTCTCCGTCCGCCACCTGATAGGTCTGAGCCGAGTGGGAGACAACCGCTCCGCTGGGCAGAGCGGCGGGCTTCACTATCGTCCCGGCCCGACCGAGGGCAATGCTTCCTGAGGATCCACCCTGACCGCTCACCAGGCCCTCGGCATTGACAGCGCCGAGGCGAAGGTTGACGCCGGCAGTCACGCTGTGATCGAGCGACGCGTATCCGGAGAGGACCAGCGCTACAACGAGCACTAGAACGTGCGTGATATACCGACTAAACCGCAATAGAACTACCCCCGAGTTGTTTGGGTGACCGCTGTCACCGGCGACGTTGGTCACCCTACCAGGCTGGGCCGAGCGGTGTCAAACCGCGGGGGTGTGAAGAAGGTTGAACGCAGCCGGCGGCTGCTTGGTTTCACACTCTGGGATTCGGCCGGGCACAGCCGGAGGGCACGGAAGTTGCCTGCCGGCTCGCTCTGGCCCAGCGAGCCCAGGCTCGGGCGGCCAGCAGCAGCTGAAAGCCGGCCGAGGCGAGGCGGGTGACTTGCGGACGGGGAACATCTATGGCCCGCGCGGCACCGAAGTACCAGACGGAGACGGCTGCTGCCGGCGTCAGCCAGAGGCTCAACGCGAGCCCTCGGAGCAGGCGGCTGGGCTCGTGGCGATACGCAAACCAGGTCCAGAAGGTAAGGTCCGCCAGGGCATCGGCATAGGCGCCAAAGCCAGTCTCGCGGGAGCCCGCGCGGGCGATCCATCCATCCGCCAGGTCAGAGCCGAGCGCGGCGGACGCCACCCACGCTCGTTGGCTGCCGCGGAGGGCAGGCAGGTTGGCCCGGAGAAGCGTCAGCAGGTTGGCCACGCCGAGTGAGCGCGGCTGGTCGCCCAGCAGGCCGACGTGGCTCCAGGCGAGCAGCCAGGAGCCGATCACCCAGCGGGGCGTTCCCAGCGTCAGCAGGGCCAGGTGAAGCAGGTGGACTTCCAGCGCGGCCCGGCGCTGGCGGCGGGCGGCTTCCAGGGACCTTCGCCACGAGCGCCAAGCGAAGCGGAACCACGCGGCGGGCGAGTAGGCGCCGGCGGCCAGGTCGCCGAGCAGAGAGTCGACGAAAGCCTGAGTCGAGGCTGAGCGGACGATGGGGGGTCTGGGGCCAAGCATCTCAACCGTATGCTGCACCGCGGTGAGCGACGAGTACGACCTGGCGGTGATCGGAGCCGGTTCGGCCGGCCTGTCGGCAGCCGGCTTCGCCGTGCGGCTGGGAGCCCGCACGGCGTTGGTGGAGGCTGAGCGGATCGGCGGTGACTGCACCTGGACAGGCTGCGTGCCCTCCAAGGCACTCCTCCACGTTGGCCGCATTGCCCACGAGATGCGTACCGCAGGCCTCTACGGGCTGCCTTCCTGCGAGCGCGGCATCGATCTCCGCGCCGTCCTGATCGCTGTGAGGGAGGCGGTGGCGCGCGTTTACGAGCTGGAATCGCCAGAACGGCTTCGTGCGGCCGGACTCGAGGTGAGGCTGGGCGCAGCACGCTTTATCGATCCTCACACAGTGGAAATCGAGGGCGAAGGACGGCTCCGGGCTAAGCACTTTCTGCTCTGCACAGGCGCTCGCCCCAGCCTTCCTGCGGTTCCCGGCCTGGAAGCGGTGCCCCACGTCACCTATCGCGATGTCTGGGACCTGACTGAGCTGCCCCGCCGGCTGGCCGTGCTCGGCGGCGGTCCGACCGGCTGCGAGCTGGGCCAGGCCTTTCAACGGCTGGGTTCCCAGGTGACCTTGCTCGAGGCAGCCGCACATCTCCTGCCCGGCACGGAGCCGGCAGCAGGTGAGCTACTGCGGGCTGTCTTCGGGAGCGAGGGTATGGATGTCCGCCTGGCCACCAGCGTCCAGTCTGCCGCTGTGGGTCAGGTGGGACTCCGGCTCTCCACCACCACTGGCGAGATCGAAACGGACACGCTACTGGTGGCCGCCGGAAGAACTCCCTTCACTGCTGGTCTGGATCTGCACCGTGCCGGCGTCGAGCTGACTGGCGCTGCTGTGAAGGTCGATGGCAAGCTCCAGACCAGCCAGCCTCACATCTATGCAGCAGGCGACGTAACAGGCTCCTTCCAGTTCACCCACTACGCCGGCTGGCAGGCCGTTCAGGCCGTCCGTAACATCTTGTTGCCAGGCGGCGTCCAGGGCACGCGCGCCGCGGTGCCATGGGCGGTCTTCACAGATCCGGAGGTGGCGCAGGTCGGGGAGCTCCGGGGGAGCTGTCGCGAGTGGCCCGTCGCCCGAGTTGACAGGGCCCAGGCGACCAGGCGCCGCTCAGGCCTGATTCGCGTCTATCTCGACGGCAGGGGCCGCATCAACGGCGCGCTGATCTGCCTGGAGGCAGCTGCTGAGCTGATCAATGAGCTGTCCCTGGCGATGCAGACGGGCACCAGGTGGGCGGAGGTGGCCAACGCCATCCACACCTACCCCAGCTACGGGATGGCGCTCCAGCAGCTTGCCGCCCAGGACGCTGTGGCAGCTGTCACGAGCGGGTTCCGAGGACGACTGCTGAATCGCCTGGCCAAGCGCTGAACTGCCGGTTCCGGCGGGCGGTTTAGAGTGAAAGTGATGACCAAGTCGGTGATAGTAGCTGGGGCTCGCACCCCGATCGGCAAGTTCGGTGGAGCGTTCAAGGCCCTGAAGGCAGTGGAGTTGGGCGGCGTTGCCATCAGGGCAGCGCTGGAACGTTCAGGAATCGCCGGCGAGGACGTCGAGTACGTGATCATGGGTCAGGTCCTGCAGGCGGGGGCCGGCCAGATCACGGCCCGCCAGGCGGCGATCCTGGGCGGTATCCCGATCGAGGTGCCCGCGATCACCATCAACAAGGTCTGCCTCTCCGGTCTGAACGCCATCGCCATGGCTGACCAGATGATCCGCGCCGGCGAGGTGGACACGGTGGTCGCCGGCGGTATGGAGTCGATGAGCCAGGCACCCTACCTAATGCCCAAGGCCCGCTTCGGAGCCCGCATGGGCAACGTTGAGATGGTCGACTCCATGATCCACGACGGTCTCTGGTCGACCTTCTTGGAGCAGCACATGGGCGAATCTTCTGACGATGTCAATCGGGAGCTGGAGATCAGCCGCGAGGAGCAGGATGCTTGGGCGGCCCGCTCCCACCAGCGCGCGGCGGCTGCCTGGGAGTCCGGCCGGCTGGCGGAGGAGAGCGTGCCCGTCAGCGTTCGCCGGCGCCAGGGGGACTACGCCCAGGTCGAGCGAGATGAGGGGGTGCGCCCGGACACCACCGCCGAGGGTCTGGCCGCGTTGAAACCCGCTTTTCAGAAGAACGGCACCATCACAGCCGCCAACGCCTCCCAGGTCTCCGACGGCGCTGCCGCGGTGGTGGTGATGTCTGCGGGCAGGGCGGCGGAGCTGGGCCTGCAGCCGCTGGCTGAGATTGTGGCTCACGGCATGAGCGCCGAACGTTACGCGTGGCTGCACACTGTGCCCGGCCTGGCGCTCAACCGAGCCTTGGAGAGGGCGGGGCTGAGAGCCGATCAGCTGGACCTGGTGGAGTTCAACGAGGCGTTCGCCTCCGTCGCGCTGAACGCCACTCGCATGCTGGAGCTCCACGAAGAGCGCGTCAACGTGAACGGTGGCGCAGTCGCCATCGGTCATCCGATCGGCGCCAGCGGAGCCCGGCTGGTGCTGACGCTGGCCCACGAGCTGCGCCGGCGCGGCGAGCGGCTGGGCGGGGCCGCGCTCTGCGGAGGCGGCGGCCAGGGCGATGCGCTCATCATTCGCAATCCCGCAGCCTGAAACACCTTCCCCCCTCCGGGGCTAGCCCGTTCGCCTGCGCCGACGGCGGCTCAGCCAGCCGATGCCTTGCCCCGCCCGTGTCCCGTACACCGAACTGGGGAAGGCGTCCGGGGCGAACGGCGGCTTGAGATTGCCGGATGGAGTCGTTGCGGCGCCGCCTCTGCAGGGCGTCCGCATCACCGCCGGGAGTCCTGCGGCCCGGCTCTCCCGCCGCCATCACTTGCACCTGCAGTCAAGAATCCCGCGCACGCTGGTTTGGAAAATGATATAGTGGTGCTATCAGGTTTACCTCGGGTCTCGGCCTCGGGTCTTACCGAATCAAATCCTCCCCCTACTCCCAAGCGGCCCACCTCCCGGTGGGTCGCTTGTTTGGTCAGGAGCCCCGGGACGTTCGCCCCAAGCAGAGCACGAGAGGGCGCCTCAGCTGAGGCGCGCTCCGAAGTACTTTAGGAAGCGCGGCTCAGTCGCGATTGTCTTGCGTTGAGCGCGTCCAAACGTCTGTCGGGTTGACGATGTTGCCTGAGTTGGTGGTCACGTACAGCGGATGGAAGCTCTCGCCGGGCGCCACCAAGCCCTCGTAATCGCCCACGAAGAAGCCGCCGGCAACCGGCGCATCCGCCATGTCAAACGGCGCGTCGACCACCTCGGTGTCGCCGAAGTGGAGGTTGCGCCCGCTGGTCACCCTCATGAAGTAGTCGGTCATGTAGGTGCGGGGGTAGCTCTGCAGCTGGTAGTAGGTGACCCCGACCTTGCCATCAGAGTTGACCGCCACGGTGGCCGTGAAGGCTGACTGCCCAGTGGGTTGATTCACTCGCTGAGGTTCGCTCCAGTGTTGGCCACCGTCGGTGGAGCGGCTGATTGCGATCTCGTCGTACTTGCCACCGCTGAAGCGGGAATCCTGCCACACGATGTAGAGCGACCCGGTCTCTCGATCGATGGTTGGGATCGGGATGATGTCACCGGTCCGGAGGTGAGGTACGCCCACCGATCGCAGATCCTGAAACAGAGTTGGTTTGGTCCAGTGGTCACCGCGATCAGTGGAGGTCACAAAGCCGAGGTGGAAATTGCCATCGGCAGTGATGTAGTTGAAGAAGTCGTAGAGCCGATCGGTGCGCGGGTCGATGACCATGTAGTTGCCGATCGTCTGCTCGTTGACTGCGGTCTGCACGATGGGGCGCGCCTTCTGCCAGGTCTTGCCACCGTCAGTGGTGCGGGAGAAGAAGGTCGGCCCTGTGAAGGCAGGGAGCTGGGCCTGGGCCGGAGCCGCCGTATTGGGTCGGGCTACGCCGCTCTGGCTTTGCAGGGCGGGCATGTCGCCCGCAGGCTGGCGCACCCGATTGCCGGCGCCTGGAACGTCTTCCAGCCGGTCCCAGACCGCATACGCGGTGCGACCGCGGGTCGGATCGGCGAAGATCAGCTCCTTGTCGTTGAAGGGATCACCGGTAGTGGGATTGGCGACGTCCTGAATGATCGGCACCACATTGGTCCAGGTCTTCCCACCGTTGGGCGAGGTTGCTGCCACCACTGCGTTCCGGATGCTGTTGGCGTCAAACGAAATGGCGATCGAGTACGAATTGCCGTCGCGGCCGATTGCGGTGCCCGGATCGGAAGCTCGCTCATAGTTCACCCCGCCCGGAGCGCACTTGGAAAAGGGCAGGGCGCTGTCGTTCCAGCTGCGACCGCCGTCGAAGCTGTAGCCGGCCACCAGGCCATGGGCGCCCCCGTCGCTCCAGCGATCCTGCTGCCAGGCGCTCAGAAGGTGGGAGTGCGAGCTCGGGTCGTAGGTCAGAAACGGCTCCACCTCAGCGTTGAGGTAGTTGATGGCACCCTTGGCGGCACCCACCTTGCAGCCGGCGTAAGGATTGACCTTGCTTACCAGCACCGGCCCTCCGGCCAACGCCGTGCTGGTAGTCACAATCAGGGCGCCATTCAAAAGGGCGACCACCGACAGAAGCCTTCTCATACACCCTCCACACGCAACTATCCGACGGAACTGGCAAGAAGGTACGACATCTGCGAGGGCTTGGCAACCCCGTCTCGCTTGGCAACCCGGTCGCAACCGTCTGAGCACGTCCGGACACCCTCGTGACACCGGAGGTGGATGAGACGACGAGAAAAGCAGCATAGAGAAGCACAGAGCCTCCGGCTAAGGTGCAGGAGCTTCCACACACCCACACCACCAAGAGGCTC
>NZ_JBPCPN010000033.1:0-17780 GCF_050999135.1 Candidatus Dormiibacter sp.
CGCAGAGCCTAATCAGCGGTCACGAGGAGGGGCTAACGGAGCAGGGGGATCTGCCACCTGAGCCATCTTCGGCAGCCAGCATGAAAGCCATCCCTGCCCCGCCAGCGTCCATGAAGAAAGGTAGGGCCGCATGAACTCGAAGAGAGACGGTGGAGCGGGAGACGGGGCTCGAACCCGCTACCTCAACCTTGGCAAGGTTGCGCTCTACCAGATGAGCTACTCCCGCGCCCGACCGCTCAACATTACCCGACGAAGGGCAGGTTCAGCCGACCGCCGTCCGGCTTCGCGGCCTGCGCCGCGTCCCTGCCAGACGGCTGGCCGGCGACCAGGGTAACCGGGGTGCATTTGGTCGCACTTACCGCCTGAATTCGACAGGCGCAGCCGGCGGCGACCTTCCCTTCTTCCCTGCGTCAGCTACAAAGATGTCAGATGTTCACTTCGCTGGCTCTGCTCGTTCTGGCCGGCCTGGCAGGCCCGCTGCTGGCCGGGGGGAAGAGACAGCTGGCCCCTGTGCTGGTGGGCGAGCTGATCGCTGGGGCGGTTCTGGGCAGGACCGGCCTGCACCTGCTCGACCCGGGCGCCCAACCCTTCCCCGCCTTCTTCTCGCTGGGCTTCGCCATGCTGATGCTCACCGCGGGCACCGAGGTCGACCTGGGCTCGAAAGACTTGCGCCAGGGAGCGCGGCGAGCAGCCCTGGCGCTGCTCGTGACGCTCGCGGCCAGCATCCCTGTCGGGTTGGCGATTGGCGCTCTGCTCCAGGTCAAGCCTCCCCAACTCTTCATAGTGCTGTTGGCTGGCAGCTCGGCGGCGGTGGCCTTTCCCACGATCCAGGAGCGAGGGCTCACGGGCCCTGCAGTGGCAATGCTCCTTGCCTGGATCACCCTCGCCGACGCCATGACCGCGCTGGTCATGCCGCTCACCCTGACCGGCGTCGGCCGACTCCCTGAGGCAATCCTGGGCGACGCACTGATCGTGGCGGTGGCAGCCGCTGCGATCTTCGCCGGGCGCCGGCTCTTCAGAACGGCGCTGGCGGATGAGGCCAAGAGCGAGTCGAAGCACAGGCACTGGGCCCTGCAGCTGCGGATTTCGGTGCTCCTGCTCCTGGCGCTTGCCGCCATCGCTGAACACACCAACGCCAGCCTGCTGGTCGCGGGCTTCGCGGCCGGCATTGTGTTGCGCCAGTTTCATGAGCCGCACAGGCTGGTCCATCAGCTGACAGGTCTGGCAACGGGCTTCTTCGTGCCGGCCTTCTTCGTCCTCTTGGGAGCGACACTGGATCTGAACGGCTTGGTCCGCTCCCCTGTGGCCATGGCTCTGGCGCTGACGATGGCGGTTACGGCCACCGCCGTGCATTTGCTGGCCGCGCTCGTGGCCGGGAAGGAACGGAGGGTGCCCTCCGGCCTGCTGGCGTCCGCTCAGTTGGGCCTGCCGGCGGCCGCCGCGGCCCTGGGCCTCGCCAGCGGCGCCCTCTCCCCACCCCTGGCGGCGGCCCTGGTCGCGGGTGGCTGCCTGACACTGATCCCGGCGACCGCCGGCGCCATGCTGTTGGCGGCCGGTCGAAGCGCAACGGAGCTGGCGCCAGCGAGCGCTGGAGGCCAGTCGGCGGAACCGCCGTAGCGGGCTGACGGCCGGCTACTCGCTCGTCAAGGGAACGCTCAGCTGCTGCCGCCAGTCTGGAGCCAGGAGGTGCTTGCGAAAAGCCTGCGCAGCAGGGCTCAGGATGCGCTCCTTTGTCCACACCACGTGCCATCTCCGACTGACTGGAAGACCCCTGACGGGAACGATGGTCAGGTGGCCCAGCTCCACCTCCAGTCGAACCGCATAGGTGGAGAGGATGGTGACCCCCAGCCCTCTGGCCACCGCCCGTTTCAGGGCGCCGTTGCTGGCCATCTCCATGTCTGGCTGCGGTTCCACCCCGTGCTCGCGCAGGATCGCCTCCGCCGACTCCCGGGTTCCCGAGCCGACCTCCCGGAGCAGTAGCGGACCGTCCAGCAGTTCAGCCGGTTCGACCCGCCCACGCTGGGCCAGGGGGTGGCTGGGCGCGCTGAAACACTTGAGCTCGTTGTTCAGGAACGGCGCCGCGTCGAGCAGGTCATCCTCCCAGAGCCTCCCGGCCACTCCGATATCGGCGTCACCGCTCAGCAGCAGCTCGCGGACTCGCTGGCGGTTGACCACGTCGAGGCTGAGGGCGATCTCGGGATGGCTCTGGCGGAACGCCGCCATGGCGTCAGGCAGCACGTAGATGCCCACAGTCGTATCGGCGGCGATCCTGACCGAGCCGCTCTTCAGACCAGCGATGTCGTCGAGTGCGTCGCCTGTCTCGCGGACCAGGGCCAGGATCCGACCCGCCCGCTCATATAGAGCCGTTCCGACCTGGGTCAGCTCGATGGTCCTGCGGCTCGACTGGAACACTGCGAAGCCGATCGACCGCTCCAGCGCCTGAATCTGGTGAGTCACTGCCGACTGCGTGAGAGCGAGGGCCTCCGCGGCGCGGGTGAATCCGTGGAGGTCCACCACCGTCTTGAAGATCCGTAGCTGGTGAAGGGTGATCCGGCGCTCGAGGATGGAGGTAAGCATGATTGATGCCTCATGATTATATGCTTGGAATGATCTTGACAGCATCGTCTGCCGGAGGTACGCTCCGCCCATGGACCAACCGATGCGGCTCTACCTTGACCGCCGGCACCGGCTCGCCGACCGACACCGGCCTCCAGCTGAACAAGAGCCGGTTCAACGCGTGACTCGGTCACAGAACCCGCTCCTAGAGCTGCGAGCTTGGGGCCAGAGTCCCTGGTGTGACCAGCTCAGCCGCCGGCTGCTGTCGTCCGGGCAGCTGGGCAATCTCGTCTCGAGGCAGGGCATCGTGGGCCTCACGTCAAACCCGACCATCTTCCGCAACGCCCTCGCGGAAGGCGATTGGTATGACGCCGACATCCGCACGACCGCCGCAAGTGGCATGGGCACCAAGGCGATCTACGAACAGCTGGCCGTGCATGACATCCAGGCGGTGGCCGATCTCTTGGAACCCGTCTACCTGAAGACCGACCGGCGCGATGGCTACGTGAGTTTTGAGGTCTCGCCTGACCTCGCCTACAACGCGGAGGAGTCCGTCGCGGAGGCGCGCAGATTGTGGGCCGCCGTGGACCGCCCAAATCTGATGATCAAGATCCCCGGCACGCGGCCGGGGCTATGGGCGATCACGATGCTGCTTGCCCAAGGTGTCAACGTCAACGTCACGCTGGTGTTCGGCCTTGAGCGGTATCGCCAGGTGCTGGCCGCCCATGCTGCGGGGCTGTTGGGCGCGCTCGAGAACGGCCATGATCTCCCCGACATAGCGTCGGTGGCCAGCTTCTTCGTGAGTCGGGTCGACACGCTGGTGGACCGGCTGCTCGACTTTAAGGCGGCCATCGCCACAGACCCAGTCGAGCAAACCCGCCTACTAGGGCTTAGGGGCAAGGCGGCCATCGCCAACGCCCGGGCGGCCCGCAGGATCTGGGAGCACTGGCTGGAGACGGGTTCCATGCCTGCCCTCCTGAGCGCCGGCGCTCGGCCCCAGCGACTGCTCTGGGCATCCACGGGAACGAAGAACCCCGCTTATCGCGACGTCCGCTACGTCGAGGAGCTGATCGGGCCCGCGACCGTGACCACTCTCCCGCTGGAGACCATCGCGGCGTTCGCCCAGCATGGCCGGATCCGCGGCGCAACGCTGACCGATGAGTCAGCGGTGACCGACAGCGCTACGACGCTGGAGGCGCTGGCAGAGGCCCGGATCAAGATGGAATCGGTTGCCGAGGAGCTGGAGTCGGCAGGGGTGAAGCTCTTCGCTGATTCTTTCGCCCAGCTGCTCCAAGGCGTTGAGGCGAAGACGCAGGCGGTGTTGGTGGGGGAGTCCGCCTCGCGATGAGCGACCTGAACACCAACCGCCGGCCGATCTTCATAGGCATCGGCGGTGACAGCGGAACCGGCAAGACGACCATCACCTCCGGCTTCTTCAGTATGTTCGGCCCGGACCAGATCACCTCGATCTGCCTCGACGACTACCACTCGCTGGACCGGCGCGAACGAAAGCTCGTCGACGTCACACCACTCAATCCGCGGGCCAACAACTTCGCTCTCATGGAAGAGCAGATCTGGGCGCTGAAGCGCGGTGACCGGGTCGAGAAGCCCGTCTACGACCACAGCGACGGCACATTCAAACCGCCGGAATCCGTTGAGCCCCGCGAGGTGGTGGTCATGCAGGGCCTACACCCGTTCCTGGTGTCGGGCATCAGGCACGCCTTCGACCTCAAGGTCTGGCTCGATCCAGAGCCTGAACTGAAATTGCGCTGGAAAGTTCAGCGCGACGTCGCCAAGCGTGGTTACACGCGCGAACAGGTGTTGGCCGAGCTCGAAGCCCGCCGGCAGGACGCCGAAGACCACATCCTGCCGCAGCGCCAGCACGCGGATATGGTGATCCGCTTCAGCCGGCCGGACTCATCGGCTGACATGGACCATCTCAACGTCCAGATCCTGCAGCGGCACACCCTGCCCCGCCTCGCTTTCGACCACGAGCTGTATGCCACGGACGCGCTCCGACTCGAGCAGGACGTGCTCGACGAGGACGGCCGCCGAGCGGACGTAATCGCGATCGACGGCCGGATCACGAAGGGGGCGGCCCAGCTGGTTGTTGACAACGTCTGGGCGCACGTCGACGGCCGTCACGGCCACGTTCACCGCGTGCCGCCTCAGATGCTCGGCAGATACGAGGCGGCCGCACGCACCGGCCGTCACAGCGACCCGCTGGCCCTGACCCAGCTCATCCTGGCCCATCGCATCCTGTCGGCCCAGAAGTCATTCCTGCTGCGGGTCAACGAACACGAGCACGCCGAGCTGGCGGCCGACCAGGGCACATGTGAGGTGGCCAACCAAACCAATGGAGGTAACCGCTTGCAGGTCACAGCTGAAGAGCGCGCGCAGTCCCGTTGGGCTGCCGGCGTCATCCCTTACAAGCAGATGGGCTACTGGCGGCCGGACTACGAGCCTGACGACACCGACGTCCTGGCCGCCTTCCGGATCACGCCCCAAGTGGGCGTCGACCCGGAGGAAGCGGCGGCCGCGGTGGCGGGCGAGTCCTCCACCGCGACGTGGACCGTGGTCTGGACCGATCGCCTGACAGCTCTTGACAACTACCAGGGCAAGGCCTACAAGGTGCTGCCCGTCCCTGGCAGCGATCCGCCGCAGTTCATCGCCAACATCGCGTACAAGCTCGACCTCTTCGAGGAAGGGTCGATCGCCAACATGGCCTCCTCGATCATCGGCAACGTGTTTGGCTTCAAGGCCTTGAAAGCACTCCGGCTGGAGGACGTTCGGATCCCCCGCGAATACGTCAAGACATTTCAGGGACCGCCGCACGGCATCGTCAACGAACGCGAGATGCTCAATAAGCACGGCCGACCCCTCCTGGGCGCGACCACCAAGCCCAAACTCGGCTTGTCCCCGCGGAACTATGGGCGAGTCGTCTATGAGGCGCTCCGCGGCGGACTCGACTTCGTCAAGGACGACGAGAACACCAACTCCCAGCCGTTCAACCGCTGGCGCGAGCGCTACCTGTACTGCATGGACGCCGTGCAGCACGCGATGGCGGACACGGGGGAGATCAAGGGTCACTACCTCAATGTCACGGCAGCCAGCATGGAGGAGATGTACGAGCGGGCGGAGTTCGCTCGGGATCTGGGCAGCGTGATAGTGATGATGGACCTCACGGTCGGTTTCACCGCCATGACCTCGATGTCACGCTGGGCCCGCAAGAACGGCGTTCTCCTTCACCTCCACCGCGCCGGTTACGCCACGTACGCCCGGCAGAAGAACCACGGCATGAACTTCAGGGTTCTCGCCAAGTGGTGCCGGATGCTGGGCGTCGACCACATCCACTCAGGCACCGTGGTCGGCAAGCTGGAGGGCGACCCGAGGGCCATCCAGGGCTACTACGACACGCTGCGCAAAGATTTCATCCCCCGGGATGGGGCGACCGGTATCTACTTCGACCAGGACTGGGTCCATATGCCAAGCGTCATGCCTGTCGCGTCAGGCGGCATTCACGCCGGCCAGATGCACCAGCTGCTGCACTACCTGGGCGAGGACGTGGTCCTCCAGTTCGGAGGTGGCACGATCGGCCACCCGCAGGGCGTTGCCGCTGGAGCGACCGCCAACCGAGTGGCCGTCGAGGTGATGATCCAGGCGCGCAACGAAGGGCGCGACTATCTGCGCGAGGGCCCTGACATCCTGCAGCGCGCGGCGCTCTGGTCGCCTGAGCTGCGGGCCGCGCTCGAGGTGTGGGGCGAAATCAGCTTCGACTACGAGTCCACCGACGTGCCCGACATGGTCGAAACGCCAATGCCGGTGGTGTCCTGATGCTGATCACCCAAGGCACCTTCTCCTTCCTGCCCGAGCTGACTGACGAGCAGATCAGAGCTCAGATCCAGTACGGCCTGGACAACGAATGGGCTGTCGCTATCGAATTCACCGACGACCCTCATCCGCGCAACTCCTACTGGGAGATGTGGGGGATGCCGATGTTCGACCTCAAGTCCGCTGAGGAGGCTCTGCGCGAGGTCAACCGGTGTCGCGAGGCCTTCTCCCACCGGTACATACGGGTGAGCCTCTACGACGCCAAGCTCACGCGGCAGACCATCGCACTCCAATTCATGGTCAACCGCCCGGCTGAGGAGCCGGGCTTCCGGCTCGAGCGTCAGGAAAGCAAGGATCGAATGGTGCACTACACGCTGCACTCCTACGCCAGCGAGCGCCCCTCCGGCCAGAGATACGGCGAAGGCGATGCCTGAGCAGTTGGCAGCGCCTCCGACCCGTTCTCTGGGCCCGGGGTCGCGCGTCCGCGAACAGCCTGCGGAACTCAGTCAGGAGGAGGCGCTCCAGGCCCTTCGTGACGGGAGCGTGAAGGCGGTGCTGGACCAGCTCGACCAGGATCTGGTCGCCCTGCACGAGGTCAAGGGCCGCATCCGTGAGATTGCGGCCCTGCTGCTGATCGAGCGAATGCGCAGTGCTGCCGGGCTGGTTTCGAAGCCGCCGACTCTTCATATGTGCTTCACGGGCAACCCTGGCACCGGCAAGACGACGGTTGCGATGCGCATCGGTGAGGTACTGCACAAGCTCGGCTATGTGAGGAAAGGCCATGTGGTGGTCGTCACCCGGGAAGACCTGGTTGGCCAGTATGTCGGGCACACGGCACCCAAGACCCGGGAGGCATTGAAGCGGGCCATGGGCGGAGTGCTCTTCATCGACGAGGCGTACACGATCTACCGGCTTGACAACGAGCGTGACTACGGCCAGGAGGCGGTGGAGCTGCTGCTCCAAGCCATGGAGAACGATCGACAGGACCTGGTGGTCATCTTCGCTGGCTACAAGGACAAGATGGAGCGTTTCTTCGCCGATGTGCCCGGGATCAGCTCCCGGATCGCGCACCACATCGATTTCCCTGACTACCGGGACGACGAGCTGATGGCGATCGCACGCCTGATGCTGGATGCCGAGAACTATCAGCTGTCCGCGCCGGCCGAACGCGCTTTCCAGGAGTACTTTCGCCGCCGCCGGGAGCAGCCGAACTTCGCCAATGGGCGCAGCGTTCGCAACGCGCTCGACCGCGCCCGTATGCGCCACGCCGTGCGGCTCTATAGCACGGCGCTAGCTGACGGCCATGCTCCAACTGTCGAGGAGCTGACAGTCATCGAGCCTGCCGACATTCTCAAGAGCCGCGTCTTCAAGCCATAGCTGTCAACCGGGCACCTCCGAACTATGAGGTCGAGCGGTGCTCAGGGACACCATGGGCAGACAGCTGTTGCGAGGCTGGAACGGGTATCGACTGGAGCGGGTGATGGTGCGCGAGTCCAGCACACCGGGAGCGGGTGACGGGAATCGAACCCGTGTAAACAGCTTGGAAGGCTGCCGCACTACCATTGTGCTACACCCGCCTGGAGGTCGTTTGGTGGCCCGTACGGGCTTCGAACCCGTGATCTCCGGCTTGAAAGGCCGGCGTCCTAGTCCACTAGACGAACGGGCCGCGCCGGGCCCCCATTCTATCGGCCAGGCCCTTTGGCGGCTGGTCCGCCGGCCGGGCTCGAGCGAGCATGGCGACGAGACGCAGGCATCGTCGCTGCCGCCTGAGCGGATCACCTTGTGGCACTTGCCTGACAAAGCCGCACACTGAAGGGGTGGGATCTCCATCACACCCCGAGCGGATTGTCGCCAGGAGCGCCGGCCCTGGCCGACGGTCGATGTTGCGTCGGCGGTTACTGCCTTTCGGCCTCCCCCTGGCGATCGCCCTCCTCGTTATAGCGATCGCGCTGCTCGAAGGTGATCTGCCCGAGGCGGTCCGCGACATAACTCGCGCCGTCCGCGGCTTTGTCAACCGCGCCGGGCCAATCGCCAGCATCGCGCTGCTCTACGTGGAGGAGTCAGGCGTGCCGCTGCCGGTACCGGGCGACGTTTACGTCATCTACCTCGGCCACCAGGCAGGCTTTCAGCTGCTCAAATGGGTCGGCGCCTGGCTGGCGGTGATCACCGCTGTAACGGCCGGCGCCACCAACATGTACCTGATCGCAAGGCGCTGGGGCCGGCGGCTGGTCAAAGGCCGACTCGGGGTTGCCATCCATCTCAATCCAGAACGGCTGCATAAGGCGGAGGGCTGGTTCCAACGCTGGGGCGCGCTGGCCATCATCTTCGGACGGCACGTCCCCGGCATGCGGATTCCCATCACGGTTGCCTCCGGCATCTTCCAGGTGCATTACCCCACGTTTGCCGGCTCGGTCGCCGTCTCAACCGCGATCTGGGCTGGCGTGTGGCTGTTCCTGGGCGCCCGGTACGGCGGCCGTGTAAGCACTTTCCTGGGCCATCACGCCTGGACCACCCCACTCTTCATCGCTGGAGTGCTGCTGCTGGGGCTGTACGTGGGCGTCCGAGCCCTGCGCGCTAAGCCAGAAGAGGCGGCCGAGCTCTCAGCCGAATGAGCCAACTAGGCTGTTGACTGGGAGGTGCGCCTCCCAGCCCAGCCCTGGTGCTCACTAAGCGCAGCAGGAGCACTCGCAGGCGGAATCCTGAGTGCCGCAGCACTCGGGACAGCACTGCTCCTCGCAGCACGCGACGTCTTGAGCCATCAATTTCACCTCCTCTTCGGTTGGTAACCAGCAGGCGCAGTCACCGAGGTGACCGCAGCCGGGCCCCTGCGCACGCTGCAGTCGCACGTGGAGGGCTTGCAGCTGCCGCTGGAGAGCGCTGAGTTCGGCCAACCGCCGCTGGGTCTCGGACAGCCGATGAGCCACCACGTGGCGCAGCCGGCCTCGATCCTCCTCCGCTGACGCCGCGTGCTCGCGGAGGAGAGAGCGGATCTCGCGGACTGAAAGACCGAGCGCCTGAGCCCGGCGGACGAAGGCCAGCCGGCCCAGCATGTCCTCTCCGTAGAGTCGATAGCCGGCGTCAGAGCGTCGGGCCGGTGGCAGGATGCCTGCCGATTCGTAGTAGCGCAGGGCTGAGCTGGAGAGACCGCTGCGCTTGGCGAGCTGACCGATTCGTAACTCCATGCCGCCACCGTAAGCCCTGAAGCCCGCTTGAAGGTCAAGCCGGCGCCGCCCGACCGCTTTGGGGCGCCCGCGCACATACCTGGGACAATGGGGACGAGGTTGCGAGCCGGCCATGGAGCGCCGAAAAGGCGACTACGGCTTCGATGCACCTTACGGACCGCTGTTGCTCAGCCTCGGCGGTTTGGCCCTCCTGGCTGGAATACGCTGAGCGCCTGCGCCTGCTATCCATGGCAGGTATCGAGTTGCGGTCGCTTGGCTGGCGGTTCTGGTACGGCGGTCCTTGGCTGGCCGCCAGCCTTGTCACCTGCGTCAAGCCCGGCTGACTCGGCTACGCCTCGACCGACCTGGAACAGAGCCGCCTGTCCCTTCGGAAGTACGATTTCGGCATGTGCCGCAATATTCGCCCGCTGTATAACCTGGATCCCCCTGCGACCAAGGCGGAGGTGCATGACGCCGCGCTGCAGTACGTGAGAAAAATCAGCGGCTCGACCAAACCGTCCCGGCTCAACACCGACGCGTTTGAGAGGGCTGTCGAAGGAATCGCGGACGTTTCTTACCGCCTCCTGAACGACCTGGTGACGCCAGCTCCGGCCAGAGATCGAGAGGTTGAAGCAGCCAAGGCCCGCGCGCGAGCCGCCGTCCGATACGCAAGCTGAGTCCGTCGCGGTGAGTAGCAGGGGTCCCAACCTCTACGAGTTGCTGGGCGTGGATCGAGAGGCGACGCCTGCCGAGATCGGTCGAGGTTTCAAGCGAGTCATTCAGCTCTGGCATCCCGACCTCCACGCGGAAGTCCAAGCGACAGAGAAGACCCGCAACCTGCTGGACGCCTGGAGGGTCCTTCGAGACCCTGCCCGGCGAGCTGGGTATGACGCCAGCTCCCTGAACGTTCGTACGCAGGCCCCCGGCAATGTGCAGTTTGTCCGGCGAGCATCGCTGCTCCGGAGGCTCGGCGGCGGAGGATTGGAGTGTGTGAGCACGACCGCGGGCTTGCTTTTGCGCCACCACCGCCGGTCGGATGGCCGTCGCCGAGCGGAGCGTCAGCGGCAACCCCGGTCGCCAGCACTGTAGGTACCCTTCGCTGAGTGGGGGAAGACTGGCCTTCTCCAGCCCCGGTTGGGCAAGGCTCAAACGACTCCCTGAGCGACTCGACGCTGGTGGCGCTGGCCCGGTCGGGCAACGCCAACGCCTTCGAGCAGCTCGTTCGCCGTCATCAGGTTAGGGTCTTCAGGATCGCGCTGGGGATGCTCGGGGACCCCAGGGACGCTGAAGATGCAGTCCAGGAGACCTTCCTGCAGGCCTGGCGTGGCCTGCCGCGATTCCGCTCCCAGAGCACGTTCTCGACCTGGATCTATCGCATAGTGACCAACCGCTGTCTCAATCTGCGCCGATCCAGGAAGCCGAGCCAAACTGTGCTCTGGGATCAGGAGTCGGGGGCTCCTGGGCCAGGCGAGCTGAACGAGGCTCGCGACAGGCTGCGCGTCCTGCGGAGGGCGATCCTGGGATTGACGCCCGAGCAGCGGGCCACCTTCGTGCTCCGGCACCTGGAGGGACGCGGGTATGAAGAAATCGTGGAAATTCTCGGGATCTCCCTGCCAGCGGTGAAGAGCCGGCTCCACCGGGCGCGCCTCGAGTTGGCGATTGCCCTGAGCGAATGGAAATGAGCGAGCGGCTCCCAGCGCAGCTGCAATGCGGCGCCCAGCTAGCCGATCTGCTCGAGCAGGTCTCGACCGGGCAAACGAAGGCCCTCACACCGCATCAAATTGAGTGCCCCTACTGCACGGCCGCCTTGAACCGGCTGGTGAACTCTTGGCAAGACATCGAACGCCTGCGAGCCGAGCCTGTACAGCCTTCGCCTGAACTGCTCCACCGGGTGATGCGCCGGATCTGGGCGGGGCTCGACGACTGGCAGGTCGAACTGCGTGGCGGACGAGGGATGACGCGAGTCTCAACGGCAGTCTTGAGCTCCCTGGCCTTCTGGGCAGCCGCAGCCGCCCCCGGAGTGCGACAGGTCTTCCAGGCACAGTCGCGAGAGGTTGGGATCGAAGGCCCCGACCGACCTAAGAAGAGGCGCCAGCGGCTGGTCTCACGTGAGAACCTGCGCATCGAGATCGAGCTCAGCATCCACTACGGATTCAGCGCGTTGGTGGTAGCCGAACAAGTGAGGCGAGCCGTGATCGCCCACGTCTTGGAAACGACGGGCCTTGACCTGCCAGAGGTGGAGCTGACTATCGCGGACGTGGGCTGAAAGTCCACGCCCCTGCGAAACTCTTGCGGCCTCTCGGGTTCTAAACCTGCGTGAGTGCTTCTGTAGTGGCGTGGCCCGGATCGCCGAAGACGAAGATTGGGCCTCCCGTTCAGCTCGTTGCCAGGAGGTGGTGAATGTCCAATCGCCAGTTTGGTTTCGTGGTCGGGTTCTTGTTCATCTGGCTCGCCGCAAGCCAGTCTTTCTGGGTGGGCCTGGCTGCCCTCCTGGTCGGGCTGGCCGGGTACGGCGCAGCCAGAGTAGTTGAGGGCGATTTCGACGTGGCCCAACTTACCGACCGCTTCACATCAAGTCGCAGATAACAAAAGGAGACCGAGATCATGGATCAAGACAAGATCAGTTCGCAGGCAGCTGTCACCACGCCTAGCTCAACCGGGACCGCACCTGGAGGCGGGTCGCGTAGCCCAGCTGTGAGCCGGCCCGGGGCGGCCCTGACCAGCGGCGACCGGCACGCCTCACTCACGACTGAGCGGGGGAACACCCGAATTGCTGACGGCGTGGTCACCAAGATCGCGGCGCTGGCGACCCGAGAGATCCCAGGCGTCCATGAGATGGGCAAGGGGTTCGCTCGCGCCCTCGGTGGGTTGCGTGCTCGTGTGCCTGGGCAGACTGAGGATCAGAGCACCCAGGGCGTCAGCGTTGAGGTGGGCGAGCGACAGGCCGCCATCGACCTCGACGTAGTGACGTACTACGGCCAGAGCATAGTTGACGTGACAGAGGCTGTGCGTCGCAACGTGATCGAGAGGGTCGAGAGCATGACAGGCCTGGAGGTGACTGAGGTCAACATCATGGTCGACGACCTCGTCGTCGAAGGCGAACCTCAAGCGCCGGCCGAGACTCGGGTGCAGTGATCGAACGATCCGACCACCCGGGCGTTATCGCCCAAGAGGTGGCTCTAGGCGTCGCCGGCGTTCCCGGCGTCGCCCGCCTTTCGGCAGGTGGTGCAGTGGAGGCCGCCACCTACTTCGCCGGCGGCAAGACGGCCGGTGTGGTCGTCCGCGAGGACCAGGTGGTTGTCCACATCGTGGTCAACGAGCTGCCGATCGCTGAGGTCACCGAGCATGTCCGTGAGGTGGCTCAAGAGGCGCTTCAGGCGCTCGGAGCCGCTCGTCCCGTCGAAGTGGTGGTCGAGGACCTCGAGGTTGAGCAGCTGCCGCGGATCCTCCACTCAACTGCCCTGCCCCCGCTGAAAGCGCGAATGGCAAGAGTCCGATGAGGGTGTTCAACCGTCTGGTCATGGTTGTCCTGGCCCTCCTGCTGGTCGTAGCCGGGCTGTGGGCACTGGCCATCAGCATCGTGCACGCGCTGGGCATCGGGTGGCGGCCTGATTGGTTGCGCTACTTCGATCAAAGCCTCCATCAGGCTCTGAAGACCCTATCCACCCTCCAACTCGCGGACTGGCGGGTCCTGGCTTCGGCCGCCGCGCTGATCGTTCTTGGCCTCCTGCTCCTGCTGCTCGAGCTGCGGCCATGGCCGCCTCTGATCGTCTTTCTGGACGAGGACGACACGGCGAGTTGGTGGCTTCATCGGGCCGCCTTCGAAGGGATGCTGGGCTCCTTACTGATCAAGGAGACGACGGCCGTCGGGGTGCGCGCTCGGCTGCGCGGTCGCCGAAGCTGGCGTCTCCGGGTCGACGCGGCCGGGTCACCCCGGATGCGAGGGGAGGTCGAGCAACTCGTGCACTCGAGTCTGGAGCGGTTGGGGCGCGCTGATGACAGCGCCATCCGAGTCAGCATCCACGAAGCTCGGGTGGCCTGATGGCTGTCTTCAATCGTCTGCTCGCCACCCTTCTTGGCCTGGTCCTGCTCGCGGTCGGAGGCACCGGACTCGCCTTGGGCTTAGGGGCCTTGGGTTCAGGCTTCACTCAGCTGGCACCGGTGCCGGCGGCGATCGAACAGCTCGCCTCGGCTCCCAGCCAGAACGGCCTGATTGGCCTGGCTCTGGCAGGCCTTCTGGCTCTCCTTGTGGGTCTCGTCGTGCTGCGCGCTGAGCTGAGAGTGCCCGGTCAGCCGCGCATGGCCGACCTGCACTACTCACAGTCGAGCGCTGAGTCGGGGTTCGGCCACGGCCGAACCGTGGTTCGCGCTGGAGGCCTTGAGCACGGTATCAGACAGAGCCTGCAGAGCCTCCCCGCGGTTGTCCGCGCACACGCTCAGCTGGCTGGGCCCTCGGCCCGGCCGAACCTGCTCATCGACCTCGAGATGGATGCCCAGACTCAGCTCTCAACACTCAAGTCGGAGGTGGGGCAGGCGATAGAGCGCTTCCGGTTGACGTCGGGAAAACAACCCTCGACCGAGGTTCAGATCCGCTTGGTCAATGCTCGGCGGCCGGTGAACTGACGGCTGCTTCGCCGGCTCCCGCAGGCAGCGATGTGATGGCTTCCAAAGAAACGGGCGGCAGCTGAGGGGCCCCCGCGCGCTCAAAGCTTCGGGCGGGTGATCGCAGCGGGGGGCAGCGGGGCATCTGAGTTGCCTTCTGTACCTGACGATGCCGCTGCGCGGAAGTTCATTCAGCTCACTAAGGGGCAGCCGCCGTGGCCGCGTTTGGTTCGGGCGGCTGACCAGGTTGGCGGCGGCGACGCCCTCGATTTGGGCTGCGGAGCCGGACGGGACACTGAGCACCTGCTGAACCGGGGCTTCACCGTGACAGCTGTCGACTCCTCAGCCTGGGCCGGGGCCGCCCTGAGTCAGATGCCGCATCAAGCCCGTCTGGATTTCATCCAGTCGAGGATCGAGGACTTCCAACCAATGACCTACGACCTGATCAACGCCCAATACGCATTGCCCTTCATTTGCTCCGATCTCTTCAAGGGTTGCGTGGCTCGGTTGATCGCCGCCCTCCGACCGAAAGCGGTGCTGGCAGCTAACTTCTTCGGACCACATGACGAGTGGAACGTAGCCGGAGATCACAGGACCTTCGTCACCCGGGCCGAAGTGGAGGCCATGCTCACCGACCTGGAGCTCATGGAGCTGTCCGAGGAGGACAAGGACGGCGAGACTGCCTTTGGCACCACCAAGCACTGGCACGTCTACCACGTGATCGCGCGTCGAACCGCCTAGCCAAGGCGGCCCTGCTTGGCCGGCTGGGCTTCGAACGATTGCCCGCACCACGCGAACCGCAGACCGGGCTGATGCTGGCCCGGCATCATGGGCGTCTGCGAGCTCTACTCGGGTGTGACGTAAGCGGCAGTCAGCCCGCCGTCGACCAAGAACGTAGCGCCGTTCACGTAGGAGGACTCGTCTCCGGCCAGAAACAGGGCGGCGCTTGCGATCTCGCACGGCGTGGCCAGCCTGCCCATCGGCAGGTGGATCCGGCGCCGCTCGTACGCGTCCGGATCGTCCGCGAAAAGGCGCGTCAGCAGCGGCGTCGCGACCGGTCCGGGGCAGAGCGCGTTGACGCGGACACCCTGGCGCGCGAACTGCACAGCGAGCTCGCGGCTGAGAGAAAGAACCGCCCCCTTGGAAGCGGTGTAGGCGATCTGCGAGGTGGCCGCCCCGACGAGCGCGACGAAGGAGGCGACGTTGATCACAGAGCCGCCGCCGCGCTCCAGCAAGTGCGGGATGCCGTACCTGCAGCAGAGGTACACCCCCTTGGCGTTGACGGCCTGGACGCGATCCCAGGCATCAGGCCCGGTGACCAGGATGGAGCCATCCTCGGGCGGCATGATGCCCGCGTTGTTGTAGAGCACGTCAATGCCGCCGTAGCGCCGGACGGTCTCGGCGTACATGGCACTGACGCTCTCGGAGTCGCTGACGTCAACCTCGTGGAAAAAGGCGTGCCGAGACTGGTCGGCTGTCAGCTCACCTTCTGGCTGCCTGACGTCGGCGACGCAGACTCGCGCCCCTTCCTCCAAGAAGAGCAGCGCGGCCTCGCGCCCGATACCAGCGGCGGCACCAGTGATGACGGCGACCTTGCCGTCCAGCCGTCCCATACTGGCAGCTCAGAGCCAGCGCCGGACGCGCTGCCGGTACCCCGTGTAGTCGGCTCCGAACCGCTGCTCCAAATAGCGCTCCTCGCGCTGGATGACGCCCCGATCCACCACCGTCAGGGCGCCAGGCAGCAAGATCAGCGGCCACCGACCACGCGCCGCCAGGGCCAAACCCAAGTAGCCGAGGGCCATTCCGACGTAGCCAGGGTTGCGGGTGCGCCGGAAAGGACCGTCTTGCACCAAGGCGGTCGGCGGCTTGGTCACATCGACTGGAGTACCTGCCCGTTGCATGGTTGCGACGAACCAGCCGGCCAGACCGATCCCGGCAGCCCCCAAAGGCAGCCCCGCGACGCGCAGCGCTCGGGGCAGGGGCGGGGGCGGGGGCGGCAGGAGCCGATCCAGGAGGAAGCCGCCCAGCAGCGGTGCCAGGAAGAGCAGGGGCGGTGGAGCGATGACGCCCGGCCCGCGCTGCGTGATGGGTTTGCTCTCCATCAGCCGATGCGAAGCCGCACCGACGCGCCGCCCGAGCAGTCCTCGGACAGCCCGATGTCGCCGCTGAAGCGGCGGGCGCAGCCCGGGCCATCGCCCTTACTGCCGTGGGCGCCCGGCTGTGGACCGGTGTCGCCAGGTCGCCAGCGTTGGGACTCACTGCTCTGCGAGCTTTCGCTCATGCGTACCTCCCCACAACGGAACTGTACCGGCCGCATGCCGAGCAGCCGGCGCCCCGAGGGGGGGAACGCCTGCGGGTTCGGGTATCCCGGTTGACGGCCCGGCACGACTCACTCTGTTCGAGCGCCTGATCGTCTCCCCCAGCGCTCCGGTGCACACCCGACCGCCAAGCTGAGGCGTGGTGGGCGGCGACGGGATCGAACCGCCGACCTCTAGCATGTCAAGCTAGAGGTGTGAATTTGGAGTCGGAATCGTGCCGTTTTGAGTTCGGAGACACCTCTAGCATATTAGTTAGGACGTATCCCATAGCTCTAGCTTGATGCGCTCACACGGGAGGATAGGCAAAGTGGAGCTAGCGCGGAAAAAAGTGGAGGAATCGCGGTCTCGGTCGCGGAGAAGCCGGGCCGGGTCTGGGCCTCAGGGGTGTCGCCCTTCCTCTACGGAGCCGGGCTACAGAGGGACCCCATGCGAGCCCAGCCCGGCGAGAACAAGCAAGCGCCCCCGCATCGCATCTAGCGCGGCTCACCACCAGCTTAGCCATCAGATTGCTCAGCGACCAGGTTGAGCCGGAAGCGATCGCGAGCCGTGCCTTCAGGCCCAGGACTGCTGGGACCAAGACAGAAGAAGCCCAGCTTTTCGTAGAAACGCCGGGCCGGGACTGCGCCCGGATGGTCCTGTCCGAAGGTGACCACGTCGACGATGGCTGGGGACGTGAGCGATCCAGGCAGGCGCAGACCAGATTGCCGCCGATGCGGATACGTCGCTCGTCCGCCGCCACGGCCAGCCATCCGATCTCGTGATGGCGTGCCCTGGGCGTCCTCCAGAGGATGGGCTACGCACTCCGAGCAGCCGTGATCCGGGCCACCCCGTGCCGGGTCGCACACAGAATGCGCTGCCTGGTGCGATGTTGCGTCTGAGAATTGCCTGGTAGATCGGGTCAGTAGACATGTGCTCGCCGAACAGCACTTCCACGTCCGCGGCCAGGCGCAGCCAGGGCTGCAGGTCTGCCTGAACGGCCGGCACAACCATGGTCTCGTGAGGCGACGGCCTGGCTATGGTCAGGCATCACCCCCCAGGCAACGCGAAGGCGACGATGGCCCGTGTGGCACCGAAGGTCACAAGCTCGGCTCCAACAGTGATAACCGCGATGCCGAACAGCCCGCCAACGACGGGCACCCGCCTTGGCCGCGCGCTTGGAGTCAGGCCGTGAGCCCACCGGCTAGGCTGTCCTCTCCCCGAGTAGACGCGACACCTGGAGGGTCTTCCAGGTTGTAGCGGCGGCGCGATTCTGTAGGTGCTTGACCAACCTGCAGAGGAGGCACCGCCATGACCAATGATGACGTCATCTACC
>NZ_JBPCPN010000003.1:0-6607 GCF_050999135.1 Candidatus Dormiibacter sp.
CGCAGAGCCTAATCAGCGGTCACGAGGAGGGGCTAACGGAGCAGGGGGATCTGCCACCTGAGCCATCTTCGGCAGCCAGCATGAAAGCCATCCCTGCCCCGCCAGCGTCCATGAAGAAAGGTAGGGCGGCATGATCCGAGCTGCCCCGAGCTGCGATCAGAAGGGCGGCAGGGTGCCGGGCCCTGATCGCCTGAGCGGCCTCGGCGATGGGCGCGTTACCCGCGGCCAGGGCGGCGGCAACGACCTCGGGCTGCTGCCTGATCTCAGCTTCGAAGGTGCTGCGGCTGTTTGCTGCTGGCAAGCTGGGTTCACTGTATGCCCGCCTGACGAGGCAACTTAGAGCCAGCCCTTGGCCCGGGCGGTGCGGAGCGCCTCCAGCCGGTTTCGGGCGTTCAGCTTCTGGATGGCTGCCGACAGATGGTTGCGAACTGTGCCTTCGGAGAGGAAGAGACGCCTGGCGATGGCGGCGACCGTCGAACCGTCCTCGCTCTCGGTGAGCACCTCCAGCTCGCGCGCTGACAGCGGGCAGTCGCCTTCGCTAAGGGCCTGGGCGGCGAGCTGGGGATCCAGCACCCGCTCTCCGGCGGCCGTCCGCCTGATCGCACCGGCGAGCTCCGTTACCGGCGCGTCCTTCAGCATGAATCCGCTGGCTCCGTTCGCCATCGCCTTGCGCAAATAGCCCGGCCGGCCGAAGGTCGTCAGCATGAGCACGCGGCATTCCGGCAGCAGCCGGCCCAGCTCGGCGGCAACTGAGAGTCCGTCCTGGCCGGGCATCTCGATATCCAGGAGGGCCACGTCCGGTCGGACCCGCAGCGCTGCGCCGGCCACTTCGTCCCCCTTACCGACCTGGGCCACGACCTCGATGTCGGTCTCCAAATTGAGCAGGGCGGTGAGGGCGCCCCTAACCATCTCTTGGTCCTCAGCCAGCAGGACCCGAATCACGCAGCACTTGCAGCGACCGGCGCCTGCTTGAGCGGCAGCCGGACGAAGAGCCGGAAGCCATCGGGTGTGGGACCCGCCTGAAGGTGGCCCTGCCGCGCCTCCACCCGTTCCCGCAGCCCGTGCAAACCGTGGCCCTGCTTGAACTCGAAGCCGGGCTCGTGGGCGCAACCGTCGTCGGTGAGCTCCAGAATCGCCTCCTCCGGCGCGTGCTCCAGCCGGAGGACGGCTGCTGTGGCGTGGCTGTGGCGGAGGACGTTGGTAACTCCTTCGCGCAACGCCCACGCGAGCGTGGAGTCAAGGACCGCCGGCAGGGGATCGGACAGGCTCGGCCCGGTGAGCGACACGCCCGCTGCCTTGAGCCCGCTTTTCGCATTGACCAGCTCTTGCTCCAGGCTGGGCTGGCGGTAACCCTCGACTGCCTCTCGGACTTCGCGCAGCGCCTGCCTTCCCACCCGCTCGATGTCGGCGGCTTGCTGAGCCGCCAGCTCGGGTGATTGGCCGGCCAGCCGGTGGGCGAGCTCCGCCTTCAGGACCATCACCGACAGGCTGTGGCCGAGCAGGTCGTGGAGGTCTCGAGCGAAGCGCAACCGCTCGTCGGAGACTGCCAGCCGCGCCACCTCCTCGCGGGCAGCCTGCAGCTGTCGATTGGAGCGGATCAAGGCGGCGATGCCAACCATGAAGAGACCCGTGAACAGCATGCCGCCCGAGTAGAGGGCGGCGTAGTACCAGGGGGTGCCACCGGCCAAGGCGGCGATAAAGATCGCCAGCGACACAAGCGGGATGAGACTCCAGCCCCGCCAGGAGCGAAAGGCGAACGCCGCCCCGATGACTGGGAAGTAAAAGGCGGCAGCAAAGTCAGCCCCGTCGAAGGAGACGAGCACGAAGGAAAGGCCGACCATTACCAGGATGGCCGCCAGAGCCTGGTGGGAGCGCGGCCTGATGCGCGGGGCTTCCAGCGATGCGGAGACGGCGCGGGTGATGAACCAGACGTCCACCGCGACGAACACGAGCACAGTGGCTGCGACAAGCAACCGGTCCTGGAATGGGTGAGGATGGCCGTAATAGGCAGCTGCTTCAAAGACCAAGAGCAGGAGCCAGACAAGGCCGAGCCCGCGCCAGACCCTCTGGCGCAGGCGAATCCAGAGGGACTCGATGCGGTCGGCCATTCTTATCAGGAAAGGCTAAGCCGGCCACCTGCTTCTGCCAAGTGACAGTGCCGTCGTTTCCGTCGTGACGAACGTCATCAAAACTTGATGAGGACTGGAACTTCTCCTCCGTCCACCGGTCCGGCTACGCTCGAAGCGAGATGACAGTAGCTGAGCTGAGAGGTGTCACCAAGCGTTTCGGGCCCGTGGAAGCGCTGAAAGGCATCGATCTGGACATACCCGAGGGCGAGTTGTTGGCCTTGCTGGGTCCGAACGGAGCGGGCAAGACGACTGCGATTGGGATGATGCTGGGGCTGCGGCGGCCGAGCAGCGGCACAGTCAAGCTGTTCGGGCTGGACCCGGGCGACCGCCGCGCCCGGAGCCGCTGCGGCGTCATGCTCCAGGAGTCCGGCGTCAACCAGACGTTGAGCGTGAGCGAGCTGGTCAACCTGTTTCGCGCCTACTATCCCAACCCCATGTCCGCCGACCGGGCCATCGCTCTGGCCGGCCTCGAGCCAGAAGCGAAGAAGCCGGTGGCGAAGCTCTCAGGCGGCCAGAAGCAGAGGCTTTACTACGCACTGGCGGTGGCCGGTGACCCGGAGGTCATCTTCCTGGACGAGCCGACTGTCGGCATGGACGTGGAGTCTCGCAGGACGTTCCTCGAATCGATCAAGAACTTCGCGGGCAACGGCCGCACCATAGTGCTCACCACCCACTACCTGGACGAGGCTGACGAGCTGGCCCGGCGCATAGTCGTGGTAGACCGTGGCCTTGTAGTGGCGGACGGCACGCCTGACTTCATCAAGTCGAAGGTGGCCGGTCGACGCGTTACGTTCGATAGTGACCGCGCTCTGACCGAGGCCGACTTTGAAGGTCTGCCGCGCAAGCGACTGGAGATCTCCGGCCAGCGGGCGAAGATCCTGACCGATCAGCCCGAGGAAATCTTGCGGGCGCTGTTCCAGCGCGGCCTGGCGATCAAGAATCTGAGCGTCGTGGGCGCCGACCTGGAGGAGGCCTTCCTCGCCCTGACCGCGCACGATAAGGCCAAGGCCGGCGAGTCTGGAGCGGCTGAGCCGGATTCTTCCGCACTGGAGGAGGTGAATCGATGAGCACGCGGGTTGTGACCAGGCCGTCCGGGATGTCTGTGGCGCCGATGTCGCGAATGCTCGGGGCTTCGCTCAAGGCGCGGGCCCAGTTCTATCGACGCAGTCCACTGTTCCTGGTGTTCTCGATGGTGCTGCCGCTCATGTTCTACGCGTTGTTCGGCACAGTCTTTGCGCCGAAGAGCGGGGCTCCCGAGTTCTTCGCCTATCTGCTCGGCTCGTATGGCGCCTACGCCGTGAGCAGCATCATGATCTTCAACATCGGCATCGGCGTGGCGACCGCCCGGGCGCAGAAGATCGACGTGCTCCAGCGCGCCACTCCTCTACCGGGTTGGGTCGCGATTGCGAGCGAGATCGTGACAGCGATGGGAGTTGCGGTGGTGTCCCTGATCCCGCTGTTCATCTTCGGCGCTGCGTACGGCCACGTTCAGCTCTCGGCTGCTCGCTGGCTGCTGCTGGTGGTGAGCCTCGTTTTCGGCGCCCTGCCAGTACTTGGCTTGGGACTTGCGATCGGCTACGGCGCCTCCGCCAACAATGCGCCGGCCCTGGCGAACCTGATCTACCTGCCGATGTCCTTTCTCTCCGGTCTCTTCATCCCGCTGGCGATCATGCCTGACTGGATCCAGAAGATCGGCGTCTGGTTTCCCACCTACCACTACGGTCAGCTGGCCTGGAATTCGGTTGGTCAGGGCAAGGAGGAGCCGCTCTGGGCGATCCTCTGGCTGATCGTGTGGGCAGCTGTACTGTTCGGGATCGCCGCCCGCTTCTACCGACGGGACCAGACGCGAAAGTTCGCCTGAGGCTCTGGCGGTGGGCGGCCCGGAGCTGAACGCCGCCTGACCCACTCCTCGATCTCGGGCTATTACGTGTCCGTCCATGTGCCATTTTTCAGCGCTTAGGCTCTGCCTCAGAGGCTTAGGAAGATGGCAAACGACTGTGCGAGTCAGCCCACCGCAGGAACGGCGCTGAGAATCGGCGGGGCTGCCGGTTGGCGAGGAAGGGACTGTGAGTGACGGCTTCGAGCTCGAGCTGGGGGCGCTGCAGGCCGCGGCCGGCCGACTCGCCACAGTCGGCGATCAGCTATCGGGTGACCGAGGCCAGGGTTTGAGCGCCGCTGAGACTGCTATCTCTGCCTTCACCAGCGGCCTACCGGCCGGCGCGATGTCCGACTTCCTCCAGCAGTGGGGGCAGGCCGCGGCGCGGCTGGTCGAAGGAGTGCACAAGGATGCCGCCGAGTTGCGCGCCACCGCTCAGCGCTACGCCGGTGCCGACGACGCGTCCCGGCCGCGATGACTCTGGGCGCGCTGGGCGGTCTCGACATCCTGGCCGAGGACCCCGGCCGGCGCAGAGCTCGAGCAGGTGTTCAGCAACCTTGCGGCTCGGGCCGAGGAGATCAGCGGCGCCACTCGGGAGGCGATCTCGGCGTGGCGCGGGAAAGCGGCAGTGCGGTTCACGGACCACATGCTGCATCGGCTGCGAGCTGGAGAGCTGCTCGCAGACAGCGTGGACGGCGCGGCGGCGGCCCTTCGCACCTACGCGACGGTCTTGCGCAGGGCCCAGCAGCTGTTTCGCGAAGCCGAGCAGGAGGCGCACTCGGTAGGACTTGCCTTGCTCGGTCCTGTCATCGACCCCAGAAGCCTCTTGCCGCCCACTGCCGAGAAGGCCATGCACGAACCACACGTGGCCTGGGCTCTGGCAGAAGCCGAACGCCAGCGCTATGCCGCCGCCTGCGACTTGGTCCTCGCCCTCCATAGCCTGCATCCCAAGCTGAGCGAGGCCGGCTATCTGCTCGGGGACCACAGCGGCCTCTCACCCCTGGGCTTCGCCGGAGACTTTGTGAAGGGAGCCGGCGGTGGGATGGTCGATCTCGGGCTGGGGCTTGCCTCGATGGTGGCCAAGACCGCTCCGCCCGTCTTCCTGACCAGCCCTCAGGCTCGGACAGACCTGACAGATTCAGCCACGGCGGAAGCGTCCCAGCTCTGGCAGCACCCCGAGAGCGCGCTGGATCTGGCCGGCCTTCCCGATCCCAGCCTGCTCACCTCCGGCCACCCGGGAGAGTTCACCGGCCGCATCGCCGCCTGGGCGGCCACGACACTAACCCCAGGCGGCGCCGACGGCGCCGACGAAGCCGCAGCGGCGGCCCGCGCGAACAGCCGAGTGGAAGCAATTTGGCAGCGCCTGGATTCGCCGACGCCCAAGTACAAGGAGCACATACGCCTAGTGCACTCCCAGGAAGGACTCAATGCGGCGCATGGGGACCTGGTTCAGGACGATGCCACAGATATTCCCGGCAGGCCAACGTATCCAGGCCACTGGCAGAGGCTGCCCGGGGGCATCGAGGTTGGCTATCGTCCAGCCTCGAAGTCGGGCGGCCCCGGTGTGGACATTCGATATCCGGACGGTAGAAGGCAGCGTACGATTCACATTTCGCCATGGCCTTCGAAGTAGTTATCGAGGAAGTGCTGGTCTATGGGCTGGACGATTGGGTGATGCTGTCGGCGTTCACATCGGTCGTGAGCAGTGAACTTGGCATCAATGACTGGCTCACAGTCAGGCCCCACGTTCTTACTGTCATGCGGACGGTGCTCGCCGAGGGCTGGTACGAGGTCGGCAATGTCGGCGAAGACGGCTTCCACTCTTGGCGGTTACCACTCGAGGATTCGTTGCAACGGCTGGAAGCGGAGGTGCTAAGCCTCGAGTCATGGCCGCACATGGGCGACCCCTGGTTCAATCTCACACCTGCCGGGCAAGAGGAGGCGGAACGCATAGTACGGCGCACGATGGAGTGGCTCCCGCCTCCGGCATTGCCGCTGACTGCGCAGGAACTGTTGGACTGGCTTCGCTCCTACCTGGCCAGAGGGGATGGCTACCCGCTTCGCTCGATCGTGCTCGGCGTCCTGCGCGGGATGAAGGTGCGGACGGACGCTGACGCCAGAGAAATGATCGACCGAATCCTGCGCGAACTGCTGTCCGATCCCGACATTCAGGTGAAAATGGAAACGCCACCAGGGTCGGGCAGCTTTAGGGTCAACTTGGCGGCACCGGCATTGCCGGCGATGCGAGAGCAGTTATCGGCCATTCCTGACCTTGAACACATGCCTGATCTCTTTCTGCTCATCCGGCTCAAAACGATCGTCTGAAAGCCGTTCAGTGTAGGCGCTGCCTGCCTCGCGGACGAGCTCCAACGTGTCCGCCCATGTGCCCTTTTTGACGGGTGTGTTTCGAGCGCGCCTTCGCAATCTTTCCGAGCGCATCGGGCGCGAATGATCCCAGCAAAGCTCGGGGCGGCCGACGTGCGACGACGGCCGGGCCCAGCCGCGGCTGGATTGACAGCAAGGCGGCGCCGAAGACAACCACGCCCCGCCATCCCCGTTCCCCCCCGGGGTCGACGGTGGGACCCCCGGCGGAGGCACAAAA